>JBAYKW010000001.1:0-300000 GCA_041664365.1 Patescibacteria group bacterium | reverse complement strand
TTTTTCAATTCTTCGGCTGCCTGATTCAAGTATTCTTTATATATTACATTTTTTGATGATCGGGCGATTATTAAAAATGTTTCAACAATCGGTATATCGGTTTTAAGTAGTGAGCTTAAACTCCGGGTAAAATTTGCCAGGTTAATCTTTTTAATGATTGGAGATGCAATCGGAATTTTTAACAGCAAAGTGTGGAACAATTTTTTACCGGATGGTGATTTAATATAGCGCATTATCAGGAATATAAGCAGCGCTGTGCCTAATATAACATAAATCGCATAAGCAGCCATAAAATCACTAAGACCGATCAATACTTTGGTCGGGAGTGGCAGATTCGCCTCAGCGTCAGAATATAATGAAGTAATATTTGGCAGCACGAAAATCATCATGGCAATGCCGATTACGATCATGGCAATTGTGACAATAATAGGGTAGGTAAGTGCGTTTTTTACCTTTGATCTTAACTCATGACTTTTCTTAAGCTGAATCGTTAAACGGCGGAGTACCTCGTCCAGCTTTCCGCTTGCTTCCCCGGCTTCCAGCATGCTGACAAAGGTTTCGGAAAATATCTTTGGGTATTTTGCCGAGGCTTTGGAAAGGGTTGTGCCTTTTTCAACGTCTTCGCGCATTTGCAATATAGTTTTTTTGAATCCCTCATGTTCTACCTGCAGACTGATTGTTTCCAGCGCTTTTGCAAGCGAAAAACCGGTCCTTACCATTATCTCTAGCTGTTGTACGAAAAAAAGTTTTTGAACTAGAGTAATTCTTTTGTGGGACTTGAAAAAACTGAGCTTTGCTTCCTTTGGTTTTTCTTTTGGCGTGGTCATTTTAGTCCTTTGTTACACGGAGCACTTCCTCGATTGTCGTGATTCCGCTTTTTGCTTTGATAAAACCGTCCTGAACCAAGCTTATAAACCCCTGTTTATTTGCTTCATCATATAATTGTTCAGGACTCGCCTGGTTAACAATCAAATCAGCCATTTTTTTGTTTATTTCCAGAATTTCGTATATGCCGATTCTTCCCTTATAACCCTCGTGATTACATTCCTTACATCCGTGACCCCGATAGAAGAGAAGTGACTCTAATGATGCATCGGCGCTTTCAATGACCTGCTCCCGCTCCAGGGCTTTCAGAATATCCTTGAAGTTGAGTTGTGATTCGAGCTGCGTTATATTTTTTTTGGTTAATTCGTAACTTTCAATGCAATGAATACATACTTTCCTCACTAAACGTTGTGCGACAATGACATTTGTTGTGGACGCTACCAGAAACGGCGGAATACCCATTTCCTGGATTCTGGGCAGTGCGCCTACTGCGTCATTTGTATGTAAAGTTGATAATACTAAATGGCCGGTCATTGCTGAGTTAACTGCGATTTCAGCAGTCTCTTGATCTCGAATTTCTCCTACCATAATGATGTTTGGATCTTGCCTGAGGAGTGCTCTTAATCCTTGAGCAAAAGTCAATCCAATTCGCGGATTAACCTGTGTTTGGTTTATTCTCGGCATCCGGTATTCTATCGGATCTTCAATGGTTGAAATATTAACTTTTGGACTATTCAGAATATTCAGGACTGTATACAGGGTTGTGGTTTTTCCGGAACCGGTCGGCCCGGTAACTAAGATCATCCCGTGCGGTTTCGTAATTGCCCGTTTAATAATTTTTAATGGATTTGGCTGAAAACCAAGCTGTTCCAGTGTTAATATCTGTGAAGATTGATCTAAAAGACGCAGTACTATTTTTTCACCGTCAAATATCGGAATAATTGAAACACGGAAAGACACTTTATATTCTTTGGCTGTAATTTTAAATCGGCCGTCTTGTGGCATACGATGTTCATCAAGTTTGAGGTCCGATAAAATCTTAATGCGCGCAACAATCCCTGAATGGATTTGTTTAGGAAGTGTCATTGCATCCCGTAGTACGCCGTCAATGCGATACCTGACAATTACTTCTTTTTCCGCCGGTTCTATATGGATGTCAGATGCGTCCTCAAATATTGCATATTCGAGGATAGTATCTACGATTCTAATTACGGGAAGATCTTTTGCCAACTCTTTCAGTGAACCTTTGGTAGATTCATCAGTCGTTTCATCTTTTTCTTTCGTCATAGCATCAACAGTTGCTTTCAGGCCTTTATGATATGATTTTAAAGCCTCTGAAATCATTTGTGGTGTTGCAACATATACGACCGGATTTTTCCCGGTTTTTTTCTTTATAAAATCAAAAATCTCCAAATCCATAGGATCAAGAGAAGCAATTTTAATCTGATCATCTGTCTGATCAAATGCTATTATATTGTGTGTCTGGGCAATAGATTCAGGCAAAAGGTTGAGAATATCTTTGCGGATTGTCAGAGTTTCAAGATTAATAAAGGGAACTTTTAGGGATTTTGCGTAAAGCTCATATAAAGACGCTTCACTGACGATTTTCTCCTTATAAAGGTGGTCTGTCCATTCTCGATTTTGCTTTTTTGCCTCATCAAGCGAAGCTAAGACTTCTTTGCTAGAAAGTACTTTATTGTTGACTAATAATTCTTGTATTTGTTTTTCCAGTAGCATATCCTGCTTTTAGAATAAAACTCGATAAAATTATATCACAGAAATGCCGTAAAGTCAATCAAACAGGATTATTACTTTTTTCTGAAATCGTAAATATTTATTGAATATCCGATTCTATCATCAGGTTCAATACTCCGAAGTGCTTTGTATGTTCCGTCATTTGAATAAAGGGCAGATATGCTAATTGCAACAATTCGATCGAGTTTATCCAGTTCTTCCTGATTTGTAAGTCTAGGAACTGGCTGGAAAGGTATTCCGTAGTAAGATGTCCACAGCGATCCGAAGTAAGTAAAATAGTATTCATTAATATTATTTGCATCAAGATACCTCTTAAGCTTGATAACATCCTGCCCCCAATCAATATTTGAATCGGTGACATATTTTGATCCGTTTTTAGGTCCTCCGATCGACTCGTTAAAATAGGCAAGAAAATTTGGGTAGATCAGTATGGTTGATACTATATACCATGAAAGAAGAATGAATGATAAAATTTTTATGTAACGATTTCTATTTTGAAATAAATATGTGATTACTCTGGCTGATAGCAGAATTAAGAATGGGTAAATTATTAAAACGTGGCGATGTCCGATATTTATTTTACTGGTCATGGACCATAGAAAATACAATATTGGTGTAAGAATTAATAGCCAGTATGTAAATGGTATGTTTCTGTAAAATTTTGCAATATTTGCTAGAAGTTCCCTGAAATGAAGTTTATGTTTGATATTCTTTGAAGGAATTAAATTTATTAAGTCATTTTTAATTTTAGAAATAGTATTTTTTTTGTAATGACGGAAAAAAAATAAATATATTCCGAGTGAAAGAATGATAATCATAGCAAGAGGTGTTTTGATCAAAAAGGTGACAGGAAAATAATTCCAGAATCCGACATTGGAAAAATTGCCGTTCAAATACGACATATGTCCCCAGTAATTGTGCGAAAAAAGCGTAAATAACCCTTTAATATAATAATAACCGGGAACTGCTGTATTTTCTGCAATACGATATAGCATACTGCCGGTTTTTGTGGAAGGATCCGCAAGTGATCGAAGTTTTGCTATTAATGGATCATTATTCTGTAACTCTGCTAATTCCTCCGCGGATATTTTATTATTATAAAAATACTGAACGTCCGGATCGGTAAACGGAATTGTTCGGGAAAAACCATATACAAAAGAACCTAGAATAAACGTCATTAATAGTAATAAGAGTATTATTTTACTAAAATGTGAAAATGTAAACTGAGATGTTTTTTTATGGATAGTTTTCAGGATCGTAAATATTATAAAAAATATATACAGAATAATGGCGGAAAATTTTACAAATTGGGCTACGGCAAATACAAAAACAAATAAAAACAAGCTTTTTCGCGAAAAACTTATGAAATATCTATCGAGGCAGTATATTGTTAGAAAGAAAAGCAATGTTGCTCCAAGGTCAGTGGTTACATATCTGGAATGGGCTAAAATATTCGGTTCAAAAACATAAAGAATTAATGCGATTAATCCAGTATTTCTTCCCCAAATGCGTGTGGCCCATTTGTAGATTAATACACCAAGCAGTAAACTAAGCAACATTGTCGGAATTCTGCCCAGGAGTAGAATTAAATCCGCATCTGCTGTATTATTATAAAGAAATTGCCGTCCGAATTCCCATTGGTTCTGTTCCTCCCAGGATGGATGGTTAAGCGGTGCCTCAATAGGAAGGAATAATAAAGGAATCGCGCTGATTTCCTTTATCAGCGGAGGATGTTCTGGATTTAATTTGAAATTACCGGTCGTAATATAGCTATATCCGCTGGCTAAGTGCGAACCTTCATCTATCGTCTGACTCTCCTTAAGTGCCGAAGTGAATTCCATAAAAAACATTACAGCAAGCAATAGTACAACAAGCGGCAGGTAAACCCTGTTTGAATTAAATGAAGTCGCCTTCATAGTTGAATACAAATATATTGAATGAAATTAAAACTGGTTTAATATGAATAATCGGGATGGACTATTAAAAAAACTTAAAGATCCGTTTCACAATAGGACTATTGGAATCGGGTTGTTGGTTGCAATGATTATAAATCTTGGTGCGTGGGTAGTTTTATACCTGTACATCAAGCCTTCCCTTGATCCAATATATCTTCATTATAACATTTACTTCGGTATCGATCTAATTGGAGACTGGTATGAAATATATATTATTCCGCTCAGCGGATTGCTGATCATTTTGGTAAACTATTTGGCAGGTGTTATACTTTATCCATCAAATAGGGTTTTGAGCAAATTAGTGGTATTATTTGCTGTACCGGTAAATATATTTTTAACACTAGCGTCAGTACTGCTTGCATTTATTAATAGATAATCATATGGATTTCTCTGCAAATTTCGATATTATCAAGATACTTCTTCTGGGGACGATCGCTTTTATTATGACAATAGCGTTAACACCAATTTTGACGCATTTTTTATATAAATATAAACTGGGGAAACAGATAAGATCCAGCGAAAGCGCTCCAATCTATTCAAAACTGCATGCGAAAAAATCGGGTACGCCCACAATGGGTGGTATTTTAATCTGGTTTACCACATTGATACTGGCACTTTTTTTCTTTTACTTGGGAAAAATTACCAATGTGCCGTTTATTGAAAAGCTGAACTTTCTTACTCGGCCGGAAACCCTGCTGCCTTTAGGAGCACTAGTTGCATCAGCGATTATTGGTTTGTTTGACGATGTTTTTAATATTCGTAAAATTGGACCGCATGGCGGAGGATTCACAGTTAAGCATAAGTTATTATTGTATACGGCAATCGCAATATTTGTATCATATTGGTTTTACGCAAAACTGGATTGGGATGTAATTCATATTCCTTTCATGGGAAATTTTGAAATCGGGCTTTGGTACATACCGTTTGCAATTTTTGTGATTGTTGCGACGTCCTTTTCGGTCAATGAAACAGACGGATTGGACGGACTGGCCGGCGGGGCTTTGTTATCAGCTTTTGCTTCGTTTGCGGTCATTGCATTTATCCAGGGTCGGTTCAACCTTGCTACGTTCTGTGTTGTAATTGTCGGATGTCTTTTAGCATTTTTGTGGTTTAATATTCCGCCGGCCCGGTTCATTATGGGCGACACCGGGTCTATGGCACTGGGGACAACGTTGGGCATCGTTGCTATGCTGACAAATTCAGTCATTGTATTGCCAATAATCGGCTCAGTGTTAGTATTGGAATCAGTATCAGTAATCATCCAGTTAACATCCAAGAAATTACGTAAAGGAAAAAAGGTTTTTATTTCTGCCCCAATTCATCATCATCTGGAAGCGATTGGTTGGCCGGAGCCAAAAATTGTAATGCGATTTTGGATTATTTCCGGTGTCACATCTGTCCTGGGGTTAATACTGGTGCTTGTTGATCATTCATAATATATGTTGGAAATAATTACATCAGAGAAATTCAGTAAAATTTCAGAAATTAGACTGGCTGTATCAACAAAAGATTTCGGCAATCAATCCTTGCAACATCCTATTGTCTCAAAAAATGAAACGTTTCTAAATAGGAAGCGTTTTTTTGATAGTTTAAATATAAATTCAAAAAATGTTGTAAACGCAGGATTAGTCCACGGCAGAGAAATTTTATGGACAACTAATGCGAATAAAAATATTGATAACACTGAAAGTAATTCTCTAATTCAGAATTTTGACGGTCTGGCAACAGTTGAAAGGGGACTTTTTTTGATGGTGACAATCGCAGATTGTTTTCCTGTATTTATTTTTGATCCGACGTCAAAATGTATTGCACTGCTACATGCCGGATGGAGGGGTGTTATCAATAATATAGTTACAAATGCAATTGATACTATGAAAAATAAGGCACAAAGTGAAACTGAAAAGATGGTTGTTTATATCGGACCTGGTATTCACCAATGTCATTTTAATGTCAGTAAAGATTTAGCGGATCAATTCTTAAATTCGCTCGGACCTGATGTTTTGCAGTCTAAAAACGGAAATAACGCGGTTAATTTACCGCTCACAATTAAGAAACAGCTGATTCAAGCCGGGATAAATGAGAATAATATTGAAATCTCCCCGTATTGCACTTATTGCGATGACAGGTTTTTTTCCTCATATCGAAGAGACAAAGAAAAATATATCGCCCAGGCGGCAATAATTGGAATGATTTAATCTGAAATGATATACTGCTATTGATATGAAACCGACAGATTTTAAAGGTAAAAGAATTACAATCATGGGTCTCGGTACGCTTGGAGGGGGTGCCGGGGTTGTTAAGTATTTGTTAAAAACCGGTGCAAAACTGACCGTGACAGATTTAAGGACAAAAAAAGAATTATTTCTGGTTATAAAGAAACTGGGATCAAAAAATATTAATTATGTGTTAGGGAAACATCGCGAGCAGGATTTCAAAAATGTGGATCTTGTGATAAAAAATCCGGCGGTTCCGAGCGGATCAAAATATCTGAAAATTGCTAGAAAAAACAAAATTCCGGTTGAAAGCGATGCATCTTTGTTTTTTCAGTTATGCCGTGTGCCGATCATCGGGGTTACCGGCACAAAAGGAAAGACAACGACTGTTTCTATTGTTGAAAGTGTTCTAAAAAAATCCGGCAGGCATTTTGTCATAGTTGGTCATAATCAGACTTCCGTTCTTGACCGTTTGAGTTTGATTAAGAAAGATTCGATTGTTATTTTTGAATTATCTAGCTGGCGTTTAGAAATATTAAAAGATCATAGGATTAGTCCGCATGTCGCTGTTGTAACAAATGTTAAGCAGGATCATTTGAATACTTATCACGGCATGAAAGAATATGCAGAAGCAAAAAGTAATATATTTAAATATCAAAAAAATAATGATTTCGTAATATTGAATAAAGAAAACAGTTATACCAGAAAATTTGGTGAGTCAGTTGTGTCAAAAAGGTACTGGTTTTCGAAAAAATATTTTACTGAGGAAAATGGAATTTTTGTAAAAAATGGAAAGATTGTCTTTAGAAATATGGGAACTGAAAGAGCAATAATGCCACTTGATTTATTGAGAGTTAAAGGTGACCATAACCTGGAAAATATATTGGCAGCAGTAGCCACGTTAAAAATAATCGGAATCCCGGATAAATTCATTAAACTGGGTGCTGAAAATTTTAAAGGCGTTCAGGACAGATTGGAGTTTTTAAGGAAATTAAAAGGAAAAGAATTTTGTAATGATTCAGCGGCAACAATTCCCGATGCAACTGTCGCAGCAATAAAATCATTTAATGGGAATTTGATTCTGATTGCGGGAGGTGTTGATAAACAGCTGAACTATAATCAAATGGCAATTGAAATAAAAAAGCGTGTAACGTTTTTATCGCTACTACCAGGTAGCGCAACCGAAAAGCTGAAGCCTTTATTGATTAAGAAAAAAGTTAAATTTATTGAATCAGAAAGCTTAAAACGGGCTGTAGATATCGCTTATAAATATGATTTAAATGATGCAACAATCTTATTTTCACCAGGCGCCGCGAGTTTTAATATGTTTAAGAATGAATTTGACCGAGGTGAAAAATTCAGAATTATTGTAAAAGGATTAAAATGAAATTAGAACAGCATAGTCAAACGGATTACGTATTAATTGCGATTGTATTTATTATCATTTTTTTTGGTTTGATTATGCTTTCCTCAGCAAGCTCCGTTATTGCATATCAGAACTATCAGGACAGTAACTATCTATGGAAACACCAGCTGTTTAACGGTGTATTGCTGGGGCTTTTGTTTATGTTTATAGCATCTAAAATCCATTATTTAAAATGGCAGAAATTTGCTATACCGATGTTAGCAATAACAATATTGGCGCTGTTTCTGGTTCTGGCATCAGGTGCCGGCATCTCCAGCGGAGGCGCGACCCGTTGGATCAACCTTGGATTTTTTTCCTTCCAGCCGTCAGAATTGGCTAAACTGACATTTATAATATATTTGGCTACCTGGTTCTCGAAAAAAGGCAAATTGATGAATGATTTTGCCTATGGATTCGTTCCATTTCTTGTGTTATTAGGAATTATTACAATATTAATCATGATGCAGCCGGATTTGGGGACGATGACTGTGATAGCACTGGTATCCGTTGCGGTATTCTTTATTGCCGGGGGTAGCATTAAAAACATTTTGCTGATTGTCACCGGTGGTATTTCACTTTTTGCAATTCTGATAAAAATAGCTCCGTATCGAGCGGCCAGATTATCGGTATTTCTTAATCCGGAGCTGGATCCGCAGGGGATTGGATATCATATCAACCAGGCGTTACTCGCGATCGGCTCCGGCGGTCTATTGGGTCTGGGATTAGGTAGGTCAAGACAAAAATATAATTATCTTCCAGAAGCAACAACCGATTCAATTTTTGCAATAATTGCGGAAGAACTGGGTTTAATCATTTCAGTTTTACTGATTGCATTATTTGCTATTTTAATGATCCGTGGTTTTAAGATAGCCAGAAATGCACCCGACCAGTTTGGTAAACTACTTGCCGCAGGGATAACATGCTGGTTTACTATTCAGGCCGTGATCAATATCGGCGCGATGGTATCACTGTTGCCACTGACCGGTATTCCACTGCCTTTTGTCAGTTACGGAAGTTCCGCCATTGTTATTTCGATGGCTGCAATTGGAATTTTAATAAATATATCCAAATATTCTACACAAACTAGCAGACAAACAACGCGGTCTCACAGATAAAACCAACGCGATATTTCTTTACTAAAACCCCGTTTTGGGGTATAATTTTGATATGAAAATTGTGTTATCAGGCGGCGGAACCGGCGGATCGGTTGCGCCGTTATTAGCCATATTTGAGGAAATATTAAAATCGCATCAGGCAGATTTTTTATTTATTGGCGGAAAAAATTCAATTGAAAAAGACTTTGCTGAAGAAGGCAATATTGAATTTAGGGCGATTAGGTCGGGTAAACTAAGAAGGTATTTTGATCCGAGAAATTTAGTAACACCGTTTGCAGTTATCGCAGGGTTTTTTCAAGCATTCAACATTCTGAGGAAGTGGAAGCCTGATGTCATTGTGACCGCCGGTAGTTTTGTCGCTGTGCCTGTTGTCTGGGCCGCCTGGTTATTACGAAAGCCGATTATCGTCCACCAGCAGGATATTCAGATTGGACTGGCAAATAAACTGATGGCACCATTTGCAGACAGAATTACTGTTACATTTCCCGAATCAATCGGTCATTTTCCGCGCAAGAAAACGATAATAACAGGCAATGCTGTAAGGGGGGATATTTTAAATGGGAATCGTGATGAAGCAAAGCATTTATTTTCACTTACAGATGATGTTCCAATTGTTCTGATCCTTGGTGGCGGGACAGGCGCATTAACATTGAATAAAATTGTCACAGATGCTCTGCCAAAAATGCTGGAATTTTGCCAGATAATTCATGTTGCCGGTAAAGGTAAAAATATATTTCAGGATGAAAATTTGAAGGATCAATACCGCCCCGGGTCTGTAGAGGAGATGCTCGGCCAAAAGGGTAAAGTGAATTACAGCAGTAATAATCTCAGCCGGTATCATACGCACGAGTTCCTTAATATGGATGAATTAAGACACGCATTATTTGTTGCTGATATAGTCATTACACGCGCAGGAATATCCACCTTGTCAGAGCTGGCAATATTAGGGAAGCCGGTGATTATTGTCCCCCTATCCGGATCGCATCAGGAAAAAAACGCTAATTATTTTGCATCAAAAAATGCTGCACTTTCTCTGAATCAGGGAATTTTAAATACGGAACTGTTTACAAACTTTATTAGAGACTTGCTTCATAGCAATTCAAAACGCGCAGAACTCAGTAAAAATATAAAAAAAATTATGGAGCATAACGGCAATAAGAAAATTGCTGATGAAATTATTTCGGTAATCAACAATCATGGATCTAAATAAAATAAAAACAATACATTTTGTCGGCATTGGCGGTGTTGCAATGAGCGCAGTGGCTGCAGTGGTAAAACAGCGCGGTTTTACTGTCACGGGAAGTGACGCGGAAAATATTTATCCGCCCGCATCAATTGTGTTGAAGCAAAATAGAATAGAATATTTTTCCGGTTATGATAAAAAAAATGTCGGAGATCCTGATTTGGTAATAATAAGTGCGGGGGAGACTCCGGAAAAAAATCCTGAAGTGGCAGAAGTTCTGAAAAAAGGAATCAATTATGCCTCCTTTGCGGAACTAATCTACAATTTGTTTATTAACCACCAAAGGATAATTGTTTCCGGAACGCACGGTAAAACAACTACGAGTTCACTAATAGCATATGGTTTAAGGGCGGCGTCCAAACCAATTAATTTCATAATTGGCGGTTATGTGCAGGATTTTAAAACTAATTTCCAACTGAATAATTCAGATACAGTTTTATTTGAGGGGGATGAATATTATTCCTCATTTTCTGATAAGCGACCGAAATTTCTTCATTATCATCCGGACATACTGATACTGACAAATATTGATATGGACCATTTTGATTATTACAAAAATATCAATGATCTGATGGATAAGTTTAAAAAATTGATCAAAACAGTCCCACCCGAAGGTATCATCATTGCCTGTCATGATAATCTGAATGTAAAAAAACTGCTGAAAGATGTTGATCGGAAAATTATCTGGTATGGAATTAAAGGAAACAGTCTTGATTGGAAGGCTGAAAAAATTATACAAAAAAACGGCATGTCAAATTATATTGTGCGTAAGGTCGGAACCGCGGAAAAATATGATGTTAATTCTTCCCTGGCCGGGGATCATAATGTATTGAATGTACTTGCCAGCATTGCAGCAATGGATTATTTGAAATGTGATCTTTCAAATCCGATAAAAATGCTTTCAGAATTCAAAGGGCCAAGTAGGCGTTTTGAACTAAAGGGGGTAGCTAGAGGTGTGACGGTCATTGATGACTATGCTCATCATCCGACGGCAGTTAAGGTTACGCTGCAGGCTGCGAGGTCAAAGTATCCAAATCAAAAGATTTGGGCCGTATTTGAACCACATACATTCAGCAGAACCAAGGCAACTGTCGGCGAGTTGGCAGATGCCTTTGTAGATGCCGATGCAGTGATTATCCCTGATATCTATCCTGCGCGGGAAAAAGAGGGGGATTTTAAAATAAACAGCAGAGTATTAGTTGACGAAATCAGTAAAAACCACCAAAATGTCTCATATATTCCGGGCAGGGAAAACGTATTGTCACACCTTGTTTCAAACTGTAAAGCTGGGGATGTTGTGTTAATAATGGCAGTTGGTGATTTTAATAAAATTGCGCTTGAATTGATAAAAAAAATCTGATGCAAATTGTAAATGAGTTAAATATTAAACTGGGCGATCGCGTGAAAAGCGATTTTCCCCTTGCTCCGCTTACCGGCTACAAAATCGGTGGGCCGGCAGAGTTTTATTTTTTGGCGGAGTCAGCTCAGGATGTAATGAATGCGGTAAAAGTAGCGCATGAACTAGGCTTGCAGATATTTATATTAGCTCGAGGCAGTAATGTATTGATCTCGGATAAAGGTTTCAGGGGTTTGGTGATCCATAATAAGTCTAGAAATATTTCAGTAGTTAATACGGAAATAATTGCTGATGCAGGTGTTAATCTGAGTATGCTTGCCAATGTTGCAAAAGAGCACGGTTTGTCAGGGGTTGAATTCGCGGCCGGCATACCGGGCAGCGTTGGCGGTGCGGTGCGTGGGAATGCCGGAGCATGGGGAACAGAAATTAAGGATGTACTAACAAAAGTCCTCATCGTAAATGAAAAAGGTGTTAGTGAGGAAAAAACAAACTTGGAATGTAATTTCGGCTATCGAGAAAGTGTTTTTAAAACAAATTCAGAAATTATTATAACGGCATATTTCCATCTAGTACAATCTGACAAAGAAACTGTACAGAAAAAAACTATGGAAATAGTAAATAATAAAAAAAGTCAGCAGGAATTTGAATCACCAAGCGCCGGCTGTGTGTTTAAAAATACAAAGATTGATTTTTCTGTTGAAGAATTAGAGAAAAAAGGGATTGAAAAAACAGCGGTGAATAACGACCTGCTTTCATCTGGCTACCTGATTGATCAATTGGGATTGAAAGGATTTACGATCGGTGATGCAATGATATCAAATGTTCATGCAAATTTTATCATCAATAAAGGGAACGCCACAGCGGAACAGATTATTATGCTGATTGGTGTTATTAAACAAAAAGTTAGGGTAAAATACGGAATTCAGTTGCAGGAGGAAATACAACTGGTGGGTTTTGATAATTATTAAAAAAATATTGAAATGGCGATCCTAGGAAAACTGTTTGGCGATCCGAATAAAAAGACAATTTCTAAGCTCGAAGAGCAGGCGGAAAATGTTGAGAGGTTTAAAAATGAATTTGAGAAATTGCCACTTGAAGCATTTTCCCAAAAAACCGAGGAATTCAAAAATAGATTGAAATCAGGAAAAACTGTTGAGGATATTCTACCTGAGGCGTTTGCATTGGCAAGAGAAGCAGCAAAGCGAACAATTAATCAATTTCCGTATAAAACTCAGGTGATGGGGGGGTTGGTATTGCATCAGGGAAGAATTTCAGAAATGAAAACAGGTGAAGGAAAAACACTGTCAGCAACAATGCCGCTTTATTTAAACGCGCTCACCGGAAAAGGTGCTCATCTGGTAACAGTTAATGATTATCTGGCAAAAAGAGATACCGCTTGGATGGGGAAGATTTATAATCTCTTAGGGGTTTCTGTCGGCTGTATTCAGCATGACGAAGCATTCCTGTATGACCCGACGGTAAAATCAGAGACCGAAGAAAAGGTGACAACCCAGGTTGATATAGAACTGTTGAGACCGGTCACAAGGAGAGAGGCATACCAGGCGGATATAACCTATGGCACGAATAATGAATTCGGATTCGATTATCTAAGGGACAATATGGTTCAGAGCAGATCACAGATGGTGCAGAGAGGTCTGGTATACGCGATCGTTGATGAAGTTGATAGTATTTTAATCGACGAAGCCAGAACGCCGTTAATTATTTCAGCGCCGGACGAAGAAGCAACCGATCAGTATTATAAATTTGCTCAACTAGTCAATAAATTAGACGAAAATCAGGATTATAATATTGATGAGAAAATGCGGGCAGCTACATTGACTGAGTTAGGAATAACTCATGTTGAAAAAGCTCTTGGAATAGAAAATTTATATGCTGAGGGTGGAATTAACCTCGTGCACCACATCGAACAGTCATTGAAAGCTAAGGCTTTGTTTAAACTGGATCGTGATTATGTAATTAAAGACGGAGAAATTGTCATTGTTGATGAATTTACAGGCAGATTAATGCCGGGCAGAAGGTATTCAGAAGGTTTACATCAGGCTATCGAAGCAAAAGAAAATGTGGAAGTGATGAAAGAAAGCAGAACACTGGCCTCAATAACATTTCAGAACTATTTCAGAATGTTTGAGAAATTAGCAGGAATGACGGGAACTGCAGCGACAGAGGCTGAGGAGTTTTCAAAAATTTACGGCTTGGAGGTTGTTGTCATACCGACAAATAAACAATTGGTTCGTATAGATAAAACTGATCAGATATTTAAAACGGAGGAAGCAAAATTTAATGCAATTGTCAGAGAGGTTAAATCACGCAATGAAAAAGGCCAGCCTGTATTGATCGGTACTATATCAATCGAGAAAAATGAAAGACTTGGACAACTTCTGGAAATGGAAGGCATAGCCCATAAGATGCTAAATGCGAAACAACATGAGCAGGAGGCAAATATTATTGCTCAGGCGGGTAAGAAAGGCGCGGTAACTGTTGCCACTAACATGGCCGGTAGAGGCGTCGATATTATATTAGGCGGCAACCCACCGAGCGAATCTGAAGCAAACGATGTTTCAGCTGACGGCGGTTTGCTTGTCATCGGTACTGAACGCCATGAATCAAGAAGGATCGATAACCAATTGCGCGGTCGCTCGGGCAGACAGGGTGATCCTGGAGAAACGCAGTTTTTTGTTTCGATGGAAGACGATCTAATGAGAATATTTGGATCCGATCGCATGAAAACAATCATGGAACGGCTGGGAATTCCTGATGATATGCCGATACAGAACAAAATGATCAGCAGGTCACTGGAATCAGCTCAAAAAAAGGTGGAGGGAAATAACTTTGATATCAGAAAACATCTGGTTGAATATGATGATGTGATCAATAAGCACAGAGAAGTAATATATAAAAAGAGAAGGGAAGCACTTTATTCTGAGGAAAAAGAAGAAGGTTGCAAAGGTGAAGTATTAAAACTTATTGAGTCAGAAATTGAACAAGTTGTTTCTTTTCACACAGCGTCCGAAGATGAAAATGCTTGGAATATTGAGGAGATCTATGAGGTGGTTGATACAATATTTCCAATTACAATGGAAGCTAGGGTAAAAATGGAGGATATTCATAAAGAGGCGGGTACTAAACTGGAAGATGCAAAAAGCAGAACACACTTGATTAAATACTTGATTAGTCTGGCGCATAAAGAATACAAAAATCTGGAAACCAGAGTTGGCGATGAACAACTAATGCGCAGTCTTGAGCGTGGAATTATTTTGAGAGTAATTGACCGGTTGTGGATTGATCATTTGTCGCAAATGGAGCACCTGAGAACAGGTATCGGTTTGCGCGGATATGGACAGCGGGATCCTCTGATTGAGTATAAGAGAGAAGCATACCAGTTATTCATTGCAATGATGGCAAGCCTGCAAAGCGATGTTGCTCATACAATTTATAAAATTGGAATTGCAAAAGAAATAGCTCCGTCGATGATGCAGGCAAAGCAAGTAATGCAGGCTCCCTCAAAGACGATGAGTGAGCAGACGCAACACTTCACATTACCTATGGGTCAATCGCAGGCTTCGAATGACACATTTTCAGAACAAAAAACACAGGCTTTGCCTGGAACAAAGGTTACTGCCGGAGGTAAATTGAAAACTGTAGCAGGTGAAAAAGTTGGCCGGAATGATGAGTGTCCTTGCGGATCAGGGAAGAAATATAAGAAGTGCCACGGAGTGTAAAGTATGTATCCTAATTCCAGTAAAAATTTAAACAGAGAAACGAAAAAGCAGATTTTCTTTTTTACTTCTGCTTTTTACCCGTTGGATAACTATTCCGCACATTCCATAAATATTTGGAATAAAACATTTCCAACTGCGGAACATGCCTATCATTGGAAAAAATTTGTGCATGAAATGGATATTGCAGAAAAAATCTACTTAGCTCCAAGTCCAGAAGTTGCCAAACAAGTTGCTGATAAAAATAAATCAAAAATGAGTGCTGACTGGCATGATATTAAAAGAGATGTTATGAAAGAGATACTAAAATCAAAAACAGCCCAGCATAAAGATGTTCGAGAAGTATTACATAGAACTTCTGGCAGAGAGATAATCGAGAATTCACCCGTAGATTCATTCTGGGGCAGTGGAAAAGACGGAAACGGACGTAATGAGATAGGAAAAATATGGATGGAGATAAGAAAGGATGAACGGATAGTCTGATATTATGCAAACACTAGTAAATCAGGAAAACAAATCAGAAAAAATCGATAAGCGTTATAAACATCTGGGAACGATAAGTGTTTTATTTGTTTCTGTATTACTGATTTCCAATATTGTTTCTACAAAGATTATTGATCTAGGTTTTTTTTCATTTGACGGTGGTACGCTGATTTTTCCTTTGAGTTACATTTTTGGCGACATTCTAACAGAAGTGTATGGCTTTCGGCAGTCACGCAAGGTGATCTGGTTAGGATTCATTTGCGCATTGTTAATGTCTGTGACTATCATTCTGATTGGCAAACTGCCCGCTGATCCAAACTGGACGAATCAAAACGCATATGATGTAATTCTCGGCCTGACACCAAGGTTGGTAATTGCCAGTTTAATTGCTTATTTTGCTGGTGAATTTTCTAATGCAATAATCCTTGCCAAACTCAAAATACGGACAAAAGGCAGATGGCTATGGTCCAGAACGATCGCATCTACAGTTATCGGCCAATTAATAGACAGTCTGTTGTTTATCGTGATTGCTTTTTCCGGAATACTGCCGAAAGAACTGCTGATTAGTCTGATTATTTCAAATTACGTATTTAAACTTGCTTTTGAGATTGTGCTGACACCCGCTACGTACAAAGTTGTGAATTACCTGAAAAAATCGGAGCAAGAGGATTATTACGATATCAACACAAAATTTAACCCCTTACATATTGGGCAAGACAATGAAAGCAAATAAAATGAAAATAAAATTTATTGATGTTGAGAAGTTTGGTTTTGCTGTAGAGCCACGCTACTATTTTTACGGTTGGTCTCGCAGTTCCAGAATTTTGGCACGTGAATCAGCAATAAAGGCACTTTTGAGTGCCCAGAAACTGTTGCCTAGAGGATATAATTTTAAAATCTGGGATGCTCAAAGGCCACTTGAAGTACAAAAACAAATGATTAAAAGTTTCAGGTTGCGTTTAAAACATGCAAATCCTAAATTGGATAGGCAAGCACTGGATAAGTTGGTTTTCACTTTTTGTTCTAAACCAACAAAGCAGGTTATCAAGTTGGGGACACATCGTAATGGCGGATCGTTCGATCTTACAATTATCAACGGTCAGGGTGAAGAGCTTTACATGGGAACCGATCATGATGATATTAGCGAACGCGCGGAAACTGATTATTATGAAAAAAAGGCCGTACTTAATCATTTTGAGCAAACAGCGAAACATAACCGTCGGCTTCTAAAAATGGTGCTCGAAAAAAGTGGATTTGTTAATTACAATCCTGAGTGGTGGCACTGGGATTGGGAGGAATAAATATTTTATTCCAATATTGTTAAAGTGGTAGTATTAGATTGCGTTTTGTCTGACTATTCCAGATTCCTGACCATGTATTCATCTTTTAGCCGGTAACCCAATTTCTGATAATAGCCCCTAACTCCGATGCCGGAGATGACGGCTATTTTTTTATATCCTTTTTTTAATGAAAGTTTTTCCGCTTCATGCATCAGTTTTTTACCAAAACCAATATGCTGTGTTTTACCTTTATTATTTGCCAGAGGAATCATCTCGCCGTATGTGTGCAATTCCCTGATTAATGCAGAGTTTTGCAGTGCTTCGATGTAGTGGGTCTTATTTTTATTTTTTGGAAACCTCAGTCGGCAAAAAGCAAATATTGTTGAGTAGTCCTTTGATTCATAGCTTAAAAATATTTCCGTTCCGCCTGAAGCT
Source organism: Patescibacteria group bacterium (assembly GCA_041664365.1). Lineage (NCBI taxonomy): Bacteria > Patescibacteria group bacterium. The sequence goes on along the minus strand of JBAYKW010000001.1, from coordinate 282,197 downwards.
TTATATACCCTTTTTACCAAGCGCACGTCTTTTTGCGAAATACTGATTCCTCCCGCTTCACGACACCTGATACAACGGCAGGATTTACCCTCCTGCTTGAGTTCATTGAGAATAATTTGGCGGATATTGGTAATCTGCATCCCACCCGCTATGCTTTGTTTCGGAATATCACGGAATAGTCTCGCGATACGGATATATGGCGGGCAGAGGAGCTTAATTTCCTTTAGGAGTATTTTTAGCTGCTTATCGGAATATGGTTTATATTTTCCGCTTTTCCACAAATCATAAAGCTCTGAAAACTCAGACACAATTGTCGGATAAATTTTTATCTGATCCGGCTGAAAGTCCTGGTTTTCAAATATCTCGTGAAACATATCTAAATCATTTTTTAGAGTTGCTTTATACAGTCCCGGCATCAGATGATAGGTAATTTTAAAACCGGCATCTTTGTACAGTTGTGTCGCTCTAATCGTTGCTTTTACCTTATGTCCTCTTTTATTAATATCCAGGATGTGATCGTGAGTACTCTGCACACCCATTTCTACCCGGGTTGCACCGAGCTCTCGCATCATACGCACTTCTTTCGTACTGACAAAATCCGGCCTGGTTTCAAGCGTAATCCCGACGACTCTATTATAAGCTTTTTCATTCAGAACTTGAGCACGTTTCAATTTCCCCAGCAGTAGTTTGTAGGATATGTTTGTTTGCTTATAATTTTTTGATTCCAGTATTTCATTAATATCAGTCTTGGATCTGCGGGAACTTTTAATGCCGTCATTAAATGCATCCATACATCTTTTCAGGTACCAAATCTGATAAAGTTTACTGTGAAAGGACCATGTGCCGCCCATTACAATTAATTCGCATTTATCAGTCGGATGACCATTTTCATAGTATGCACGCAATCTTGCCTTAACCATTCGATACGGATCAAACATTTGTCCCATTGAACGCATGACTGCAGGCTGGGTCGAAAGATAACTTTTTGGCATACCTTTTTCGGTGGGACAGTATATGCATTTACCCGGACAGGGAAGGGGCTTGGTGTGTACTCCGATTGATGCTATTCCGGATAAGGTTCTGATATCGCGTATCCTAAGTAGGCGAACAAATTTGTTGTTCTCCTTAAACATCCCGTCATTAACCAATTTGCGGTAATGCGCTAGAATGACATTGTTGGTATAAAAGGGTATTTTATGCGTTTTTGAAAACCGCCTTTTAAACAGATAAAAATCGCTTTTATCTTTCAGGTCTGATTTAAGCGCCTCGTTAATAAATTGTGTTAATAGGTTTTGATTCATATGGATAAGAATACAGCAAATTCGATATTAGAAAAAGTGGCGTCCGATTATGATAGCATAGCTGAGCGTTTCTCCCAAACCCGTTATCGAGACTGGGACGAGTTTTATGATTTCGAGAAATACTTAAAAACAGGGTCTTCTGTATTGGATGTCGGATGCGGAAATGGCAGGCTGCTAAATTTTCTGGCAAAATACGGAGTAAGTTATGTGGGAATAGATGCCTCTGCTAATCTGGTTCAAATTGCCAAAGAAAATGCTGATGAAAAAATTACCAGTTCACTTTCAAGCTATAGTTTTATGAAAGCATCAGCAACAGAATTGCCATTTGCTGATCAGTCATTTGATATAGTTTTTGCGGTCGCAAGTTTGTATCACATTCCATCGCGCGAATTGCGTAAGCAATCGGTGAAAGAAATAGCACGGGTATTGAAAGAGGGTGGAGTGTTCATAATGACATATTGGAATATGTGGGAAAAAAGCAGAAGAAATTTGATTGTAAATAATATAATAAAAAAAATAGCAGGTAAGTCGAAACTGGATTTCCTGGACACAGAAAAGCCGTGGAAAAATCCCGATGGCAAAGTAATTGTAAACCGGTATTGTCACGCGTTCAGATTAAGTGAAATAGAGAATTTAGCTAAGCATTATAATTTTGAAACACAAGAAAGATATTACTTGAAAAAAGGGGAGCGAGTCAGCTTCAGTAAAGGCTTTAATGGTGTATATATCGGAAAAAAGCATTGACAGAAGCCAAAAAATGTGCTAATATAGATATATAGTTCATTACAAAACAAAAAGAAAAATAAAAAACAGAGGCCGGAGATGACCTCAAAATAATATATATTTCGAAAACAAAAATCGAAAATATCGGGCCATCTCTGGCCTATTTCTATATTATTGAAGTAGCCAAAACAAAAAACAAAATGACAAAACAAAAAATTAGAATCAATCTATTCGTATTGGCAGTACTCGCAAGTACTGTTTTTTTGATTCCCAGAATTGTCTTTGCAACGGAATCAAGATCTCCGGAAGTAAAGGTGTATTCAACTGATGACTATTCTGAAGACAAAGCATTCATGGCATATGATGAATCATTCCAAGGCGGTGCATCTGTTGCCGTCGGTGATGTTAGGGGAGATAAAGAAGAAGAAATTATCGTTGCGCCGGGTGTTGGCGGCGGTCCTCATGTGAAAATATTTGATTCCAACGGAAATATGATTTTCAGCTTTCTTGCGTATGATGCCGAATATAAAAAAGGGATCAATATTACAACTGGAGATTTGGATGGAAATGGTAAGGATGAAATAATTGTCGGTACAAGATCAGGAGCAACTCCGCACGTTCGAGTTTTTGACGGCAATGGTAATCCAAAATTTACAATGGGTTTCTTTGCCTACAAAGGTGATTTCAGAGGAGGTGTAAATGTCACAACCTGCGATGTGGATGGAGACGGTGATAAAGAAATAGTCACCGGTGCAGGACCCGGGGGAGGACCGCATGCGAGAGTATTTGAAAAGGACGGTGCTTTTACTGGTATGGATTTTTTTCCTTTTACAGCAGATTATCGGGGAGGACTGAGTGTCGCCTGTGGAAATGTTGACGGTGGTGCAAAAGAAGAATTAATATTTGGTGTTCAGTCATCAGATGACGCTTGGGTCAAAGTTTATAAAATGAATGATAATAAAACTGTCATTGGAAATTTTAAAGCTTTTCCTGAAACATTCAAACGTGGGATTAATCTCGCGAGTGGAGATGTTGACGGAGACGGGTTTGATGAAGTTATTGCCGCCGCGAACACAGGTGGCGGATCGCATGTGAGAATTTACGAAGCATATGGCGCACCGCATTCAGATTCAATTTTTGCATATGAAGACGAATTTCGTGGGGGTGTATTCGTTGCTGCCGGCGACTTAAACAACGATTTGTCAGATGAGATTATTGTAGCGCCTAGTAAAAGATCAACTGAGGGCAGAACAGATATTGAAAAATATATTGAAATTGATATTTCAGAACAAACATTGAAATATTATGAGAGAGGATATTTAGTTGATACTGCAGTAGTGTCGACAGGAAAGTGGTCAATGCCAACACCACTTGGGACATTTAAAATTCAAAATAAGAACCGTAGAGCGTATTCCGGCAAATATAATTTGTACATGCCTTTCTGGATGCAGTTTGATGCACGAGGTTACGGTCTACATGAGCTTCCTGAGTGGGCAAATGGATATAAGGAAGGTCAGAATCATCTTGGTATCAGAGTTTCCCATGGCTGTGTAAGACTGGGCGTTGGTCCGGCAGAAAAATTGTATAACTGGGCGGACGTCGGGACGACAGTGGTAGTTAAAGACTAAATTTGCAATATTTATTCTTTGAAAGTAGTATGAAATTATAAGCTAATAATTAATCTCTAAAACAATGCCGGGAGAACCAAGACTAGATATATCAAATCCACGGGTTGATATACATGAAGTAAGTGACAAGTTAAATGAAATTACGGATCGTTGGGCTATTGAGGATCCGTTGCAAAGGAATGAACCTGAGTTAAGGAGACTTGAGGCGGCACTAGTGCCCCAATTAGAGCAAGTGCTAGAAGCTGATATATCAGCTGAGCTTAATCCTGAGCTTGTTGAGGCAGTAAATGGAGCGTATGGGATGTTTGATGATGAGGGGGTGACAAGTCTTTTATTAAGAATTAAGGACAAACTTGAGGCAAAGGATCCATACAGAGATGCAACAAAGGAATGGATGGAATAATTTGATCTAAAAAAAAGGGGTGTAAGACACTCCTTTTTTATTTTGAAAGGTTTTGATACAATGTAGGCATGATAAAGAAAATATTATTCATTGCAGTTGTATTCATAACAATTCCATCAATATCCCTTGCTTATACCAAAACACGGTTACCTGAAATACGTGTTTTTGATGCCAGTGGACAGATGAAAAGAAACTTAAATATGTATTCGAACGATTATGCCGGGGGTTTATCCGTGGCTTCATGTGATGTAGATGATAACGGTAAAAATGAGATAATAGTAGGTTCCGGTCCGGGGGCAGAGCCAAATGTTAAAATTATCTGGCCTTATTCTACTAAAGTTACCAGTTTCCTCGCTTATGCGGATACATTCAGAAGCGGGATAACAGTGGCATGCGGTGATTTAAACGGAGATGGTTCGATAGAGATTGTAACAGGAACCGGAGCGGGAGGAGGACCGCATGTCAGAATATTTGATATTTCTGGGAAACCTAAGTTTACATCCGGTTTTTTTGCTTTTGCTAACAATATGCTTGGCGGTGTAAACGTAGCTGTTGGTGATGTCGATGGCGATGGAAAGGATGAGATAGTCGCGGCGCCGGGATCCTCAGGAGGAGCTCACGTGCGCGTGTTTAATTTTAAGGGCGATTTTGAGGGAATTGATTTCTTTCCGTTCAGGTCAAATGATAGAGGGGGTGTGTCAATTGCAGTCGGTAACTTTGACGGTGGTCCGGAAGAAGAAATCGTCATGGCTGTGGAAAAATTTGGTAAAGCATGGACCAAGGTTTATAAATACAATAAGCAAAGATCAGTGTTGGGGGATTTTGAAGCATTCCCGGATAATTATAAAGGCGGGGTAAGAGTATCGGCCGGTGATATCGATAATGACGGGTTTGATGAAGTAATAGTTGCACCAACCAGAGCCGGCGGTCCGCACATCAGAATATTTGAAGCGTATGGGAAATTGCTATCCGGTGATTTTTTTGCATATGAAAAAGATTTTAGAGGAGGTGTAAACCTCGCAAGCGGCGATATAACAGGTGATGGCGAAGATGATATTATTACAGTCCCGAGCACGTGGACATACGAAAGTAGAATGGACTTGTATAAATATATCGAGGTCAATCTTACCGATCAGAAATTGTATGCATACGAAAATGACAAATTAATTAAATCATTTTTAATTTCATCCGGATTAAAAGGGAAATTTGATACACCGACCGGTGAATTCAAGGTTTTCCGAAAGCGGGAATCCACGGATATGAGCTGGTTTTATGGCCCTGATAATCCGGACAATTATGATCTTGAAGATGTTCCGTACGTTTTGTCATTTAACGGTGCTTATACAATTCACGGTACGTACTGGCATAACAATTTTGGCCATCGAATGAGCCACGGCTGTGTAAATATGTCACGTAAGGATTCAGCGTGGCTTTATCAATGGGCAAATCTAGGAATTTCGGTGATTATTCATGACTAATGATATTTAGTTGATGATTATAGTATTTTTGTGTATAATCTCTACATCGTTTAATTAGCATTAGTGCGATTAATATGGCAATTCGAAAAAAACTGTGGCTGAATCTACTCCTTATTGTCGTTTTGGCAGTATTAGCTGGTTTCACAGATTGGCCAAAAGGTCCGAATATAAGAATTGGAAACTATTTTAAAGAGATTAAAGTTCACCTTGGCTTAGATTTGCAGGGTGGAACTCATTTAGTATATAAAGCTGATACATCTGATATTCCGTCCGCAGAAAGACCAGATGCAATTGAAGGGGTTCGTGATGTTATAGAGCGAAGGGTGAATTCCTTTGGTGTTTCGGAACCGGTTGTGCAAACCAATAAATCTGGAGACGAGTACCGCGTAATCGTTGAACTTCCCGGTGTAACCGATGTATCACAGGCAATTCAAATGATTGGGGAGACGCCACTGCTTGAATTTAGAGAGCAAAAAACACCGGAACTGAACGAAGAGCAAACTCAGGCAATGGAAGCATATAATGCCGATGCAAAAATCAGGGCAGAAGAAGTACTGTTGTCCGCTTTAGATGATGCCAATGATTTTGCAACACTTGCGGATGAAAAAAGCGAGGGATCATCTTCAAAGAATGGCGGGGATTTAGGTGAATTTGGTCGTGGAGCGATGGTACCGGAATTTGATGAAGTTGTATTCGGTAAGGCTGAGGTCGGTAAGGTTTATCCGGAATTGGTTAAAACCCAGTACGGCTATCATATAATCAAGGTTGAAAGTCTCACATCGAGCGTTAACGCAGAAGGTCTTGAAGAAGAAAAAGCTAAAGCACGTCATATTCTGATATTAACACAATCTGAAGAGGCGGCGGCAGCGTCAAATTACGAAAATACCGGTTTATCAGGAAAACATTTAGCTTCCGCGCAGGTTCAGTTCAACCAGTCCACGGCCGAACCGGAAATCAGCCTTAAATTTAATGATGAGGGAAAAACATTATTCGCAGAAATAACAAAGCGCAATTTAGGGAAACCGGTTGCGATATATTTAGATAATGCTCCGATCAGTATCCCGGTCGTTCAGGCGGAAATAACATCCGGCGAGGCTGTAATATCCGGCAGTTTTACCCTGGAGGAAGCAAAAATCTTAACCCGAAGACTAAATTCCGGTGCTTTGCCGATACCGATATCCTTGTTAAACCAGCAAAATATTGGCGCTACCTTGGGACAGACCTCAGTTGAACGGAGTATGTTTGCGGGGATACTCGGAATATTATTGGTGGCATTGTTTATGATTATATATTATCGATTGCCGGGTTTATTATCAGTCCTTGCTCTAGGGGTTTATGCGTTACTTGTTCTGGCAACTTTTAAATTGTGGCCCGTAACACTGACCCTTGCTGGTATTGCCGGGTTTATACTTTCTATCGGCATGGCAGTAGACGCAAATGTTTTAATATTTGAACGTATGAAAGAAGAATTGAGGGCAGGTAAGCCGATATTAAGCGCAATTGAGGACGGTTTCAAACGCGCATGGCCATCAATCCGGGATTCCAATGTATCATCGCTCATAACCTGCTTGATTCTGATTTGGTTTGGAACCAGCTCAATAAAAGGATTTGCGATAACCTTGGCGATCGGAATATTGCTTAGTATGTTTTCCGCAATAACAGTAAGCAGAACATTTTTAAGAATAGTTGCAATCAAAAAATGGAAAAGACTTTGGTTATTTGGAGTTAAAAATCAGGAATAATATGTACAACATAATAGGAACAAGAAAAATTTGGTTCGCGATATCAGGGATATTAGTCGCTGCAAGTATTGTATTTCTGTCTATGGGTGGTTTGAAACTCGGAATTGATTTTAATGGGGGATCGTTATTGCAGGTGAAATTCGAAGGTGATAGGCCAACTATTCAGGATATTCAGGGAAATCTGCAGGGGTTTGATTTGGGTGAATTAGTAGTTCAACCGGTGAAAGATCAAGAGGTTTTGATCCGGATGAAAACGATTGAAAACAGTCAAAGAGAGGAAATTCTGGTATCTTTAAATGAAAAATTTGGGGCAGTTGAGGAGATATCATTTGAATCAATTGGACCAACTATTGGAAAAGAATTACGGCAGAAATCGATTATCGCACTACTGATAGTAATGGGCGCTATTATTGTATATTTATCCTGGGCATTCAGAAAGATTTCCGGCGGTCCGGTGCCGGCGTATGTATTTGGCATCTGCGCAATCATCGCGCTTGCACATGATATTATAATTGTGACTGGGGTATTTGCTGCTCTCGGTTACTTCCTGGATGTGCAGGTAGATGCGCTATTCGTAACTGCCTTACTTACAATTCTTGGTTTCTCTGTCCATGATACGATAGTTGTTTATGATCGAATAAGAGAACGTTTGATTAAGTTTTCCAATAATGATTTTGAAACATCAATAAATATAGCAATAAATGAAACAATAGTCAGGTCCATCAACACTTCATTTACCACCTTGCTGGTTTTGGTTGCCTTGTACTTATTCGGTGGAGAATCTATTAAATTCTTTGTTCTGGCGTTAATCATAGGTATAGTAGTCGGGACTTATTCGTCTATATTCGTTGCCAGCCCATTTTTATTAATCTGGCAGAAGTATATTTCAAAAAGGAAATAGAATTGCATTAAATGAAATCAAACTGATCTATTAGCTGGTCGGTTTTTTGTTAGGACCACTTTCTTGACACATATTCAACCTTATGCTATACTAAAGGTATTACAGTTAGTTAACAACAATTATGACAGATCAAAATTCAATATTAGACAAGGTAATAAGCTCAAAACAAGAAGCAGAAATCGAAGGTTTTAGCCCGAGTGATACGGTTTCATCATTGTTAAAATACCTTACAAACAAAGAAGAAGACGTCTTAAGACGTCGTTTTGGTTTAAGCGGACAGGCAAAGGAAACTCTAGAGGCAATTGGAAAGGCCTATAATGTTACAAGAGAGCGGATCAGACAAATTGAAAATTCAGCTATTAAGAAAATAAAAAGTTTGAGAGAGTTTACGCGTGTTTCAACTGAATTTGAGCACACAATTTCAAATGTACTTAACCGCAATGGGGGAATAATGGACGAAAACTCGCTGCTGAGAGAGCTGTTGAATTTTGCGTCAGATAATCCGATTAATAACAATTGCGCGGTATTTATCCTTGAAGAACTGATATCAAAAAAAATAATTCGTTTTCCGGAATCAAATGTTATAAATAAATCATGGAGTCTTCCTCAGATATCGCTCGATTTCGTTTATGAAGCGGTAAATCAATTGGTTCAGATTCTTGAAAAAGAAAATAAACCGATGAAATTGGATGAATTGCTGTATAAGTTTCACAAAACAGAATATTTTGTCAATAAAAGCGAAGTGCTGACTGATGAAGGTATTCATTCATACATTACATTGTGCAAAAAAATAGACAGCAATCCATTTGATGAGTATGGATTGGCAAAATGGGGCACAATTAATCCGAAACGGATGAAAGACAAAATATATCTTGTACTGAAAAAGGAAGGTAAGCCGTTGCATTTCAATGATATTACAGAACTTATTAACAAGGTAAAGTTTGACCGGCGGAAAGCATATCCTCCGACTGTTCACAATGAACTTATTTTAAACAGCGACTTTGTATTGGTTGGTAGGGGAATCTATGCGCTTCAGGAATGGGGGTATAAACCAGGCGTAGTTTCTGATGTGTTAATAAAGATTCTGGAAAAATCCACTGAACCATTATCCAGAGACGAATTAGTACGGCGCGTGCTTGATCAGAGAGTCGTCAGAAAAAATACAATCCATTTAGCGTTAACAGATAAATCAAAGTTCAAAAAGCTTCCTGATAAACGATATGTATTAATTGGTGAATCTCCAAAAAAGAACGAATCAGAAACATCTTCTAATCTATAATTTAGTATGGAAATCACGATAGATACAACATCGGTGCTTGGTGGTGGTCTACAGAATCCGCTTGCAATTGCATGGTGGATTTTTCTGAATGGTGGGTGGATAGCAATATTGATACTTTTTATAGTCGGTCTATATATCGCGAAACTTGAAATGGCGAGGCATAAGTACCGCAATTCAAAGGAACAAATTCTGCTTGCCCTGGATATACCAAGAATGCATGAGCAGACTCTGGTTGCCGTGGAACAAATATTTGCCCAACTTTATGCAATTCACTCAAAAGGGAATAAATACGAGCGATACTGGAAAGGAAAAGTGCAGGAAAGATTTTCGTTGGAATTGGTAAGTATTGACGGTTATATACAGTATTTAATAAGATCTGACAAAGATAATCGTGATCTTATCGAATCAGCGATTTACGCGCAGTATCCAGATGCTGAAATAACTGAAGTCGGCGACTACACGGATTCAATACCGACAGTATTTCCAAGCGATGTGTTTGATTTATGGGGAACTGAATTCACACTAGAAAAAAAAGAAGCATACCCGATTCGGACCTATAAAAACTTTGAGCACACATTAAGTCAGACATTTGCCGATCCGATGGCGTCGATTCTTGAAGGACTATCAAGATTACAGCCCGGTGAGCAAACATGGATCCAAATTGTTATCACTCCGGTCAGCTCTTCATGGACGGAAAGCGCAGATCGTGTCGTTAAGAAGTTGGTTGGAGAGAAGGTGGCACCGAAGAAAAGCGCATTTGGTGTTCTTTCACCTATCACGGATACCTTGAAAGGTTTTGGTGACGAAGCATCAAACCAGATTCTGGGCGGAGGTACAAGTACCGTTAAAAGCGAGCCAGATAAACAGCCAAAAAGCCAGATGCAGTTTCTAACCCCTGGAGCAAGAGGGGCGGTAGAAGCAATCCAGGAAAAAATGTCAAAAATCGCATTCCGCACTAAAATTAGGCTGATATACGTGGCAAAAAAGGAAATATTTGATCGGAAAAGGGGAGTTAATCCTGTTATTGGTGGACTAATGCAGTACAATACTCTGAATCTTAACGCCTTTAAGCCACATAAAAGGACAAGGACCAAGGCAGACTATATCAGGGTGGAAAAGCGTTTGGCCCATAAACAAAGAAAGATTTTGAGAGCATATAAACAACGTGCGAATCATTTGGGAATGGGACTCGGATTTATTTTAAATATTGAGGAACTGGCGAGTATCTATCATTTTCCAATTGCAACAATCACAGTCCCGCCGGTACAGAGGACCGATGTTAGAAAAGGTGGTGCCCCAACAACATTACCGCGTGAATCAATGTCTACAACCGGGATTCCAACTTTGCCAAATCAAAAATCTGAAGTTGGATATACAGCTACCCGACCAATGTCTAGAGCCGGGGTACCGGGCAATTTGCCGATAGAGATTATTAATGACGAGGAACCAACAAATGCCGAATCACAATGATATAACAGTTTTTGCGGAGACGAACTTTCGTAATAAAAGAGTCCGTTTTGGTATCAAAGAAGATGACCGGAGGCGCCACGTCTATCTGATCGGAAAAACCGGTGTCGGTAAATCAAACTGTATTGAAAACATGGTGATTTCTGATATTCACCGAGGCAGGGGAGTTGCGCTCGTGGATCCGCACGGAGAATCGGTTGAAAAAGTAATTAAATTTATTCCGTCCAATAGAATTAATGATGTTGTTTACTTCAATCCATCTGATACAGAACATCCGATTGCTTTTAATATACTTGAAGAAGTAAATCCACAATATAAAAATTTGATAGCATCCGGGCTGGTTGGTGTTTTCAAGAAGATATGGGCGGATTCATGGGGGCCAAGACTAGAATACATTTTAATGAATACCATCCTGGCTTTGCTGGAAAATCCGGGAAGTACGCTACTGGGTATAACCAGATTACTGGTTGATAAAAATTATCGTAAAAAGATTATATCAAATCTGACCGACCCGATCGTCAAAGCATTTTGGGTTGATGAATATGCAAACTATAATGAACGGTTTAGAACAGAAGCGATTTCACCGATTCAAAACAAGGTAGGACAATTTCTTTCCAGTTCAATCATTCGGAATATTGTTGGACAGCCAAAAAGTACTATCGATATGAGAGTCATTATGGACACAAAAAAAATCCTGCTTATGAATCTTGCGAAAGGAAGAATTGGTGAAGAAAACTCAGCTTTACTTGGCGCAATGATGATAACAAAACTTCAACTGGCGGCAATGAGCAGGGTGGATATTGCTGAAGAGACAAGGGAAGATTTTTATTTGTATGTTGACGAATTCCAGAACTTTTCTACGGAAAGCTTTGCAAATATACTTTCAGAAGCAAGAAAATACCGATTGAATTTAACTATTGCTCATCAGTACATAGAACAGCTGGGTGATGTGGTTAAAGCCGCGGTATTCGGCAACGTAGGAACTATAATCTGCTTCAGGGTCGGAGCTGAGGATGCGGAATTTTTGGAAAAGGAATTTGAGCCGTATTTTCTACTAAACGATCTGGTAAACCTGCCAAAATATAATGTTTACCTGAAATTAATGATTGATGGAGTCGCTTCAGCGCCTTTTAGCGCAACGATACTGCCACCAATTGAGGGTGAGACCGGAAATTTGAACAAGATTATTGTTTCCTCGCGTGAAAGATATGCAAGACCTGTGGCAGTAGTTGAAGAAAAAATATTAAGATGGAGCGGTGTTGAAGAAATGTATAAAGCATCTGCAGAAAATGAAAGTGAAATTCAGAAACCCAGGCAATCAACAAGTGCTCAAATCGCACCTGTTGCCAAAACCGAAACCCCTAAGATTAAATCAGTAGTCAGAATAACGGAGAAGCCGTCCGAGCCCGTTGTAAATGTTCAGGTGCCTGAGAAGGTATTGGTCGATCCAAAAGTTGAGCCGGAGATTGATATTCCACCTACTGAGATTAACTTAAATGATGCGCTTCAGCAGGGCCCGATATCCTTCAGTGATGCTATGAAACGAAATACAGAACCAAATCAGAATGCAAATCATAGAAATAGTAATAATCGCAAAAAGAAAAAAAGAAAAAATTTCAATCCGCCGTCTGTTAATAAACCGATGCCCCATATTGAACTGAAAGGACAGGATGGTCAGAAAAGTCAGAATACATCAACTGAACATGTGATGAAACAGGGGCAAAGTATAAAATTGGACTAGGTTTAAGTATTGAGAACCCATTTGCAAAACACTTGGGTTTTTGGTATATCTTAGTTCATACAATATAACCATAATTATGAAAAAGCTATCTAAAAAGTATAGAGTATTTGTCGGAATGAGTGGAGGCGTTGACTCATCAGTTGCCGCCTATTTGCTTAAAAAGGCCGGTCATGATGTAGTTGGCGTATTTATGAAGAACTGGACCGAAACTATGGTTAGCGATGCAAATTTGATAAATACGAATGAAAATCTTTGCCCTTGGATAGCTGATCAAAGGGATATGAGAAAAGTCTGTGCCAAATTAAACATCCCTTTTTATACTTTTGATTTTGAAAAAGAATATAAGGATAAAGTAATTGAATATTTTTATGACAGCTACAGGAAAGGTATAACACCGAATCCTGATATCATGTGCAACAAAGAGATTAAATTTAAAATATTTTTAGAAAAATGTTTCCAGCTGGGTGCTGACTATATTGCAACTGGGCACTATGCTCAAATTCGGAATGTTCCGTCCGCTGAAACAGGAGAAAAATTTCAATTGCTTAAGAGCAAAGATAGTAATAAAGACCAATCATACTTTTTATGCACGCTAAATCAGTTTCAGCTTTCAAAAACACTTTTTCCAGTCGGAAGTTATTCTAAGACAAATATTCGGTCCATTGCAAAAAAGATTGGGCTATCGACTCATGATAAGAAAGACAGTCAGGGTATTTGTTTTATCGGTGAAGTTGATTTGAGAGAATTTCTAAAAATCCGCATAAAAGAAAATCCCGGTGAAATTAGAACAACAACCGGTGAAATTATCGGCAAACACATCGGATTGCCGTTTTACACCATTGGGCAAAGAAAAGGAATAAATATTGGGGGCGGTATTCCGTATTATGTTGTGGCAAAAGATTCAAACGCAAATGAACTGATTGTTGCAAAAGGTAGTCTTAATCCGAAATTATTTTGCAGGACACTAACAGCGGATAACATTCATTGGATCGATCGTGAGCCAAAATACCCTTACAAATGCACGGCAAAAATAAGATACCGGCAGACAGACCAAAAGGTTACAATTACAAAAGTAGGTAAAAATGTTTTGTTCGCTGAATTTAATGAAAAGCAGAGGGCAATAACCCCCGGCCAATCAATTGTATTTTACGATCGCAACGTTCTAATTGGAAGCGCTGTGATAACTTGATACTGACTATGACATATTGTACAATCATCATATGAAAGAACAGCAACTGCGTAATAAATTCTTAGAGTATTTCAAGGACAAAAACCATGCGATTATTAGTCCGGCTTCTTTGATTCCGGAAAATGACCCGTCTGTATTGTTCACAACTGCCGGTATGCATCCTTTAGTGCCCTATTTACTTGGTCAATCACACCCTGAAGGCAAGCGCCTGGTTAATTTTCAAAAATGCATTCGGACTGTAGACATTGATGAAGTTGGTGATGACTGGCATCTTACTTTTTTTGAGATGCTTGGCAACTGGTCATTAGGTGATTATTTCAAAGATGACGCGATAAAGTGGAGTTTTGAATTTCTGGTGAAAAATCTTAGTATTCCGGTGAATAAATTGGCTGTTACCGTGTTTAAAGGTGATGAAGATGCTCCCCTTGATAATGACAGTTATGAATTATGGAAAAAGTGCGGTATTGATGAAAAGAATATTTATATGTACGGAAAGGAAGAAAACTGGTGGGGTCCCGCCGGCACAACAGGACCATGCGGACCGGATACAGAAATATTTTATATAACTGACCGCAAGCCTTGTGGTGAAAATTGTCAGCCGAGCTGTAGCTGCGGGAAATATGCTGAGATTTGGAATAACGTATTCATGGAATACAATAAAAATACTAGTGGCGAATATGAACCAATGGCCCAGAAAAATGTTGACACCGGGATGGGTATGGAAAGGATGGTCGCAATCTATAGCGGAAAGGAAACTGTATTTGAAATTGATATGTTTGCCCGGGTACTTGAGGATATCCGAAAATTATCGAAAAAATCGAGTAATACATCAGAACGGATAATAGCTGACCATATTAGATCCGCCTGTTTCATTCTGCATGAGGGAATTGTGCCTTCCAATATTGATCAGGGTTATGTCTTGCGCAGACTGATCAGACGAGCGATCAGGCAGGCAAGAAAATTGGGAATAGAAAATTATTTTACAAGACAACTGGCTGAAACAATTATTGAATCACACAAAGATGCATATCCGGAGATTGTTGAAAATTCTAAATTTATTTTAGAGGAACTACAGAGAGAAGAGGAAAATTTTGCTAAAACGCTGCAAAACGGATTAAAAGTCTTTGAAAAGGAGCTGGGTATTTTTAGCATTTCGGATCAAAAGAAAAAAAAGTTCTCAGGAAAAACCGCTTTTTATCTATACCAAACATACGGTTTTCCGATTGAAATGATCGCAGAGGAATTGAAAGAGCATAATATTGAAATTGACCAAGATCAGTTCGATATGGAATACCGTAAACATCAGCAGCTTTCCAGGAAAGGTGCGGAAAAAAAATTTGCCGGTGGATTAATAGACCATTCAGAGGAAACTGTGAAGCTTCACACTGCAACTCACTTATTACATAAGGCACTTCGCCTCATTTTAGGTGATCATGTAGCACAAAAAGGCAGTAATATAACTCCAGAGCGCCTGAGATTTGATTTTTCCCATTCCCAGAAGCTTTTGCCGGAAGAAATTGTTCAGGTTGAAAATCTAGTAAATGAACAAATTAAGCGAGAATTGCCGGTAAAATTCACTGAAATAACTTTAGAAGAAGCAAAAAAGAAGAATGCAATCGGTCTGTTTGAGTCAAAATATGGGGAAAGAGTCAAAGTATATGAAGTGGGTGATTTTAGTATGGAAGTATGTGGTGGACCGCACGTAAACAATACAAAAGAGTTGGGTAACTTTAAAATAATTAGCGAGCAGGCTGTATCAGCTGGAATTAGAAGAATAAAAGCCAAGGTTGAATAGCTTAATTAATACTAATATTAGCCATTTTGTGAACTTCCTTGACAGTATTATAACTCATGTTATAATGAAATCTGCTTATGAATATAGATGAGTTACTGCAGAACAAGGCAAATTCAATACAGTTGTATTATTTCTTGTCCTATGTGCAGGGACAAAGAATTTTATTTTAGGTCTAAAATATAATATGCCTGATACAATTCAGAACGCAAATACTTCTGACGATAGGGTCAGAAAAAATTCTTCGGCAAATAAAAAAGGTTTTATTGAAGTATCCGGAGTTGTAGAAGAACTGCTGCCGAGCACAACATTCAAGGTAAAACTTGAGAATGGTCATGAAATTCTGGCTCATTTGTCCGGAAAAATGCGAATGCATCGGATAAGAATTTTACCGGGTGATGAAGTTACCGTTGAACTTACACCATACGACCTAACAAAAGGAAGAATAACTTACAGAAAATAGTTTAAATACATGAAAGTACGCGCTTCAGTAAAAAAAATGTGCATGAAATGCAAGGTAACTCGCCGAAAAGGTAGAGTGGTTGTTAAATGCGAAAATCCTAAACATAAACAACGACAAGGATAAAAATATGGCAAGAATAGCCGGGGTTACACTACCAAAGGAAAAAGTAATCGAAATATCACTAACATATATTTTTGGTATTGGCAGAGTGTTGTCAAGAAAAATATTAAAACAGGCAAACATAAAGCCGGGAATGCGCACTCATGAATTAACCGATGACCAGGCGAATGTACTCAGAGAAATTATTGAGAAAAATTACAGAGTTGAAGGTGATTTAAAAAGAGAAGTTTTAACAAATATTAAAAGACTGAAAGAAACCGGCAGCTATCGTGGTTCCAGGCACGCAAAGGGGCTTCCTGTACGCGGACAGAGAACAAAGACTAACACCAGGACTGTTCGTGGAAATGTAAGAAAAACAGTCGGAAGCGGTAGAAAAGTTGCGGATCAAAAAACATAATTAAAATACAATGGCAACTGCAAAACCTATAAAACGAAAGAAAAAGAACAGAGTACTAACCACCGGAAAAGTACATATTCAGGCTACTTATAATAATACAATTATCA
Organism: Patescibacteria group bacterium; assembly: GCA_041664365.1. Classification (NCBI taxonomy): domain Bacteria; species Patescibacteria group bacterium. Next base: position 265,466 of record JBAYKW010000001.1, on the reverse strand, counting down.
CATTAACTGATCCTGCGGGTGCTGTAGTTGCTTGGGCTTCATCCGGACTTTCCGGTTTCAAGGGTCCAAAAAAAGCGACTCCGTATGCTGCGGGTGTAATCGTCCGTAGTTTACTGGAAAAAGTAGCAGATTGCGGATTGAGAGAAGTTGATGTCTATGTAAAAGGAGTGGGTAACGGGCGGGAAGCAGCTATCCGTGCATTTAGTGCGCAGGGTATCACAATATTGTCGATCAAAGATGTTACACCAATTCCTCACAACGGTCCAAGATCACGTAAACCAAGGAGAGTATAAAAAATGGCAAGAAATCTTGATCCAAAATGCAAAAGATGTAGAAGAGAAGGTGAAAAACTGTTTCTTAAGGGAGAAAAGTGTTTTTCGCCAAAATGCCCTATGCTGAAAAGAAATTATCCACCGGGAATGCACGGCCCGAAGCAACAGCAATCACGTAAGAGTCAGTATGGAATTCAATTGAGAGAAAAGCAGAAGGTTAAAACCATCTATGCAATTCTTGAAAAGCAATTCAGGAATTACGTCCAGAAAGCAATGAGGAATCCGGGGGATAGTGGAGAAAACCTTATGACATTGCTTGAATCAAGACTGGATAATGTAGTTTACAGACTTGGTTTTGCACAATCCAGAGGTGTCGCCAGACAACTGGTATCTCATAATCATATCTTGGTTAATGATAAAAAGGTAAATATTCCTTCATATAACATAAGCGTCGGTGATACAATATCAATTAAAAGTTCCAGTAAAAAGATATTTGAAAATCTTGATAAAAAAACACAAAAAAATGATACGCCATCTTGGCTGGAATGTGATTTAAAGGAGCTAAAGGCAAAAGTTATGGGGAAACCTGTTTATGACCAGGTGAAACAAACTTTAAATATTCCTTTAATTATAGAATTTTATTCTAGGTAAATAATTGATAACTAAATTTCTAGAAACATGACAGAAATCCAACTACCACAACAAATAAAGTATACTGAGAAAGATGATAAATCAGGGATTATCGTGGTAGAGCCACTATACCCTGGTTATGGTCTGACTGTCGGAAATGCCCTGCGGAGAGTGCTTATTTCGTCACTTTCCGGGTCAGCGGTCACCGGTATCAAAATAAAAGGTGTCGATCATGAGTTTTCCACTATCAAACATGTGAAGGAAGACGTGGTTGATATCATATTAAATATCAAACAGCTACGCCTCAAACTTGTTTCTGGTGATACCGGAGTTGTTCATCTGAAAGTAAAGGGTGAAAAAGTAGTTACAGCTGCAGATATAAAAGAATCAGCAGAGGTAAAGGTTGCAAATAAGGATTTAGTGATCGCAACACTTACCGATAAGACAGCAGAGCTTGATATGGAATTGACTGTAGAAAACGGGCTCGGCTATTCTCCGGTGGAAGCACGAGGCAAAGAAAAGTATGAGATAGGTGTAATTGCAATTGACGCAATATTTACACCGGTTTTAAAAGCAAGATTTGATATAGAAAATGTCCGTGTTGGTAAAATGACTAATTACGATAAACTAACACTGGAAATTGAGACAGATGGAACGTTGACTCCCTTAGAGGTATTCAAAAGTGCATCCAGCATCCTTGTTGATCACTTTGAATTTTTGAAATCATACGATAAGAAAAAGGAGTCGAAAAAAGAGGAAAATGAATCGGAGAGTTCGGAGGAAAAGCCGGTTGAGGAAAAAGAAGAAGTAAAGAAATAGATGAATTTATGAGACATAAAAAAGCAAAAGGAATTTTAGATCGTAAAAAGTCACCACGCAAAGCTTTAATGAATAGCATGGCTCAGAGTTTGATTTTGCATGAAAAGCTGACAATTACAGCAACCAAGGCAAAACTGCTTAGATCTTACGTAGAAAAAATGATTACATTAGCTAAAACAGAAAATGTTGTTAATAGGAGAACTATAATGAAGTCATTGGATACGGAAAAGGCAGTGAAAAAGCTTTTTCTGCTAGGTGCAAGATTTAAGGAGAGACCGGGCGGATATACCAGAATATCGAAAATTGGCAACAGAAAGGGAGATAATGCTCCTACAGTAAGAATTGAATTAGTATTACAAAATGAAAAAGAAAAATAATACAGTGGTACCAAAGCCACACATATACAGAATAGACGCTGAAGGAAAATCGATCGGCAGAGTTGCTTCTGATATTGCTTTTTCCGTTCAAGGAAAGAGACTTGTTTCGTTTTCGCCGGAAAAACTGGCGCACGTTGTCGTAGTTGTTTCTAATGCAGGTAAAGTTTCAACAACCGGCAATAAAATGAACGATAAGCTCTACCACAAATACAGCGGATATCCGGGCGGTATTACCACAAAAAATATGGATGAATTGTTTAAAAAAGATCCGGAACAGCTTATAATAAAAGTTGTAAGAAATATGCTACCGAAGAACAAGCTACGTCCAAGAATGCTAAAAAATATACAGTTTAAAAAATAGCAAATATGACACCTACCAAGAAGCCAACTGAAAAAAGTCCCGTGACAAAAAAAAGAGGCCGACCGAAGAAAAAGGCTGCAGTGAGTAAAGAAGTTGTAGTGGAAAAAAAGAAAGTGATTAAACGTGACTATCTTTTTGCGGTTGGTAGAAGAAAAGCATCTATTGCCAGAGTAAGACTGTATCAGAAAAAAGATGGCGAAATGGAAGTTAATGATAAAAAGATGGAGGTATATTTTCCGACTGCAAATTTACAGAAAATTGTCAGAATGCCACTTGAATTAGTTAGTCTGAATCCAGGACAAATCACTATCAGAGTGCTGGGTGGTGGCAAGCATGGTCAAGCTGAAAGTGTTAGATTGGGTATTGCCAGATTACTGGAAAAGTATAACCCAGAACTGAGATCACAGTTAAAGAAAGCGGGCTTCCTGAAACGTGATCCAAGAGTGAAAGAAAGAAAGAAATACGGTTTAAAGAAAGCAAGAAGAGCCCCACAATGGGCAAAAAGATAATCTATTTTCAATGGAGATATCTTCAAATGGCAGAATAGCCAGAAATACGACATTATTGACAGGAGCCTTTATTTTTCAAAAGGTTCTGTCTTTTTTTTATTTTGCGTATATTTCACGCCAGCTTGGCAGTGACAGTATCGGTAAATACGTTTGGGCGCTGTCTTTTGCTGGTATCTTCGCGCTTTTTATCGAGTTTGGTCTTGGCCCTGTTTTAACAAGAGAGATATCAAGGGATTATGAAAAGGCAAAGGATTATTTATCGTCAGTCTTAGGGATTAAAATATTATTTTCAGGTATTGTTGCATTGGCTATCATTTTATCAGCAATTGCCATGGGCAGAGACGCTCTCACGATGCAGGTCATCTACGTGGCTGTCGCGATCGTTATTCTGGATTCCTTTACATTCTCGTTCTATGCGATATTCCGCGCATATCAGAAGCTGCATTTCGAGGCTATTGGACTCACAATATATCAGATAATCATTGTTGGTGCCGGTATCGCCGGAGTCGTTTTTGGTTTATCGATAAGGGGGGTTGTTGGTGCAGTTTTACTGGGTAGCATTTTTAATTTTACTTATTCACTATGCTTAATTATTTATAAAGCAAAGCTTCATTTGAGGATTAAATGGGATAAAAAAATAGTCGGTACGCTTTTGAAAATTGCTATTCCGTTTGCAATCGCCGGAATATTTTTTAAAGTTAATAATGAAATTGATAAAGTTTTGCTCGGCGTTATGGCAGGTGATAAGTATGTCGGCTGGTATTCAATTGCATCTAAATTCAATATGTCGCTGACATTTATTCCTGGTGCGGTCGCAACAAGTTTTTATCCTGCCATGAGCAGATATTTTGTGACATCTAAAAATGATCTGGCGCATACATTTGAAAAAGCGATGATTTATCTGATGGGAGTAAGTCTGCCGATTGCTACCGGATCTTTCGTGCTTGCTGAAAGAATAATATTAAAACTTTACGGTCCGGCATTCTCGGCATCAATTATTGCGTTTCAGATTATTATTTCCGGACTGGTGTTTGTTTTCTTGAATTACCCCATAGGTAATTTTCTCAACGCCTGCAATAAGCAAAAAATAAACTCTATAAATATGGGGATTGCGACGGCAATTAATATTATCCTCAATGTAATACTGATTCCGAAGCATACCTATATTGGCGCAAGCATTGCAGCTGTAGTAAGCGCAGTCGTATTAATACTGCTCGGAATGCCATGGGTAGGTAAGATTGCTCCATATAACAAGAAACTGCTTTTTACCAAGTTTATAAAACTGTTATTTTCGAGTGTTGCGATGGGAATACTGCTGTATTTGTTAAAAGATGATTTATCAATTTTATTGTTAATGCCCATTGGAATACTTATTTACGTTATATTAATATTTGCGATTAAAGCAGTTTCGGTAAAAGATCTAAAGGCCGTTTTATTGTCAGTATTCAAAAAGAAAAATGCTGAAAACACTACTAATAACAACTGATTTTCCCCCAAAAATAGGAGGGGTATCTGAGTATCTTTCACAGATATGCTCCCGATTACCAAGAGAAGAAATTACTGTTCTGACGACTATTGAAAGTGGTTCAGATGTTTTTGATGCAAAACAGAATTATAATATTATAAGAAGCAGATTTTTTACTACATGGCGAATAATCTGGCCAAAATGGCTACTTCTTTTAAAGACGGTATCAAGCATAATGAGAAATAATGATTATCAGCAAATCCTTGTCGGGCAAATTCTGCCGGTAGGAACAGTGGCTTTACTGATCAATTTTCTGTTTAAAATTCCGTATATTGTATCAACCCACGCCATGGATATTACAATACTTGAATCGTCAACAAGAAAAACATGGCTGGCAAAAAAGATATTGAACAGGAGTACCAAAATAGTTACAGTCAGTCACTATACAAAAAGTAAAATATTAGATTTAGGGATACAAGATAATAGAATTATTATTATTTCTCCCGGAACAGATATCCTTGAAAATAATTCGAATGATTCACGCAGAGAAATATCTGATCGGTACAACCTGAGCGGAAAACGAATATTGCTAACCGTCGGGCGTATCATTGAGCGGAAAGGTCATATGGATGTGCTTAAAGCATTGCCAGAAATTGTAAAACACATCCCGAACATTAACTATGTCATCTCGTCTGATGGGCCTTATCGTGCTGAGCTGGAAAGATTCATTAATCAGAATGAATTACAACAGTATGTAACATTTACCGGTGTCGTCGAACGGAATGATTTGCCAAGTTTGTACCGGTTGGCTGATATATTTGTGATGCCGACAAGAATACTTGCCAATAACGATGTTGAGGGGTTTGGTATTGTATATCTTGAGGCGAATGCGTTCGGCAAGCCGGTTGTAGCATATAATTCCGGAGGAGTCAGTGATGCAGTCTTACATAAAAAAACAGGAGTATTGGTTGAACCGAAAAAACCAGCTGAGATTGCAAAGTGTGTTATAAATTTACTTACCGATTCTTTGTATGCAAATATGCTTGGTGAGCAGGGGATGGCACGTGTAAAAGCTGAGTTCAATTGGGAAATAAAAGCTCAAAGATTTAGAGATATTTTGTAATCAGCAATGAATACTGCGCAATATTTTTCGCAGTTTTTAATTTGCTCTATGCAAATAAAGAAATACGATTTATGATGTAAGCAGTAAATATCAATATATGATCAGTATTATCATTCCAACATATCAGCATGGACAAGCACTAAAACAGTGCCTGGACTCTTTATTTGCTCAGACATATCAAGATTTTGAGATAATTGTCGTAAATGACGGCTCGACAGACAATACCAAAATTGTTTTGGAGCATTATAAAGATAGAATTAAAGTAATTAATCAGGCTAATTCCGGATCGAATGCAGCAAGAAATAATGGTTCTAAGTCAGCAATAGGAGATTATCTGCTATTTTGTGATGCTGATATCATTGCCGATAAAAACATGCTTGAAGAGATGAAGCATGCCTTGGATCATGACCAGAACGCATCTTATGCCTATTCAGATTTTATGTGGGGTGCAAAAATATTTAAACTGTATCCCTTTAATAAGGGAGAGTTATATATAAAGAATTATATTCATACAAACTCATTAATCAGAAAAAACTGCTTTCCGGGATTTGATGTAAATATTGCACGGTTACAGGACTGGGATCTCTGGTTAACCATGCTTGAATCAGGGTATGTCGGCACTTATATTCCAAAGGTATTATTTTCTGTAAAACCAAGAAAATCCGGCATCTCCGGTTGGTTGCCTTCATTTGTTTATAAAGTACCCTGGCGGAAATTCGGTATTAAAATAAAAAGATTAGACAGCTATGAAAAGGCAGAAAAGATAATTAAAGCAAAACACTCAATCACCTAGAAAATCATTGATAATTTTTTTCATTTCTGCAGAATTCTGCGCTTTCATAAGTTTTATACGCAGTTTTTTTGATTCGTCAAAATTGGCAATGTATGAAGAATAGAACTTTTTTAAATTATCGAACCTCTTTATTCCCGAAAAATATTTTTCATAAAGCAAGGCATGTTTTAAAAGCAGATCAATCCTTTCCTCGCGTGTGATTTCCGTATCCTTACGCCCGGAAAAAAACCATGGATTATTCATTACCGCCCTGCCGATCATTATGCCGTCTGCACGATAGGTTTCTGCCTTTGATAAAGCATCCTCAACGCTTTCAACGTCACCATTCCCGATAAGCACAGTCTTACTTTTTCTTTGTTTGATATTTATGCTAATCTCTTTGACTATATCCCAATGCGCAGGAACCCGGGATTTTTCTTTTTGTGTTCTTGCATGGATTGTCAGCGCAGCAGGATTCATTTCCAATAGCTCGGGTATCCAAATCTTTGAGCTGTCCCTGCCGTATCCGATTCTAGTTTTAACAGATACAGGCATCTTTCCAGCCCCTTTTTTTGTTGCCTCAATTATTTTCTGCGCCAAAGCGGGATTTTTAATCAGCGCGGCTCCGGCACCCTGTTTCTCTATTGTTTTGAATGGACAACCCATATTAATATCAATTCCGTCAAAACCAAGTTTATCGATGATAACTGCAGTTTTAGTGAAATTTTCCGGAGTACTGCCAAACACTTGCGCAACAATCGGTTTTTCATTTTTGATGAATTTCAGATCATGCAATAAACGATTCTTTCCGGCAGAGCATAATCCGTCAACGGAAACAAATTCTGTGAATAATACGTCAGGCTTACCGCACAATTTTACAATCTGCCTGTAGGCAATATCCGTAATATCGTCCATTGGCGCCATAACTAAGAATGGTCTTTTTAGACCTTGCCAGAAATTGGTTGAAATGTTTTTATTTTGCATTAGTAGATTATACCAAAGATTGTCTATATATGTAATAAAAAAGGGAGATGAACCTAAGTACCCGTGGTGGAATTTGACTACTTTTAAGTTGTAACAACTTTCTGGTGAAAATTCCAACCCGCAGCATCAAGTTGCATCCCCCGAATCGGATGTATAACCATCCCTCCAGTAAGCAGCACGCTAGCATGTATATATCGGATTGTCAATATCCCATAATCATTACTATCAACAGAAATTGGAAATAAGTGTATAATGTCAGTATAATTTCGCTAAATACAAATAAATGGGAAAATTTCAAAAATTCGTTCTATTGGCAATCGGCATACTTTTCATAGTTGCCATAATTCTTTTAGGTGGTGTAAATTTAATTACTGATTGGTTCTGGTTTAATGAAGTGGGTTATCAGCAACTATTTACAACCCCGCTGATTTTGAAACTAATTTTAGGATTCGGTACGGCAATCCTGGTATTTTTGGTTCTTTCTTTGATTTTTACTTTGGCACGGAAGTTTTCGCCGTCATCCAGGTCATTTAATGTAAAAATTAACACACCACAGGGCCCGAAAGTAAAACTTATTGAGGCGGGTCCGATAATAAAGAAAATAACTATCCCGCTTACTATTTTTATATCAATAATTATTGGGATTACTATTGCAAACAGCTGGGAAACAATTCTTTTATACTGGAACAGAACTCCTTTCAACTCGGTTGACCCGCTGTTTGAGAAAGATATCTCTTATTATATTTTTACGGTTCCGTTTATCCGGATCATTATCCAGTTGTTTGAGTCAATAATATTCATCGGTATTGCAGGTTCTTTGCTGATTTACTTTATGTTGGGAGTAATCCAAATCAGAGGCGGTTTGAAAAACTTTTTCAGAACCGGCGTTATCCATTCGGCAAAAAGATTTATTTCAGTATTGTTTTCACTGTTATTCGTGTTGATTTCTTTAAAAACTTATTTAATTGATATACCGTCATTGGTATATAGTAAAACCGGTAATTTCGTCGGTGCAAGCTATACTGATGTACATGTAGCTATTCCTGTATTGCAAATTTCTGCGGTGATTGCATTACTGGTCGGTTTAATATTGTTCATTCATGCTTTTAAAAGTGTGACCAGAATGATGATTACCAGTATCGGCATATATCTGTTAACCGGAATTGTCGGCGGTTGGGTTGTGCCGGAGATCGTCCAGCAATTTATTGTTTTGCCGAATGAATTTGCAAAAGAAACTCCTTATATTGAAAACAATATAAGTGCAACACAAAAAGCGTATGGCATTGATAATATTGAAAAAAGGGATTTGACCGGTGAAACATTATTAACCAGCAAAGATATTGAAGATAATAAATTAACAATCCAGAATATCCGTTTATGGGACCGCGACCCTCTACTCGATACATTTAGCCAGTTGCAGGAAATAAGGACATACTATGACTTTTTGTCCGTTGATAATGACCGCTATACAATTGGTGGAAACTTAAGACAAGTATTACTTTCTGCCAGGGAACTTAATACAGCCAACCTCCCGCAATTGAATTTTATTAATGAGCATCTGACATTTACTCATGGGTACGGTCTAACACTCAGTCCGGTAAATGAGGTAACCAAGGAAGGCTTGCCGGTTTTATATGTAAAAGACCTCCCGCCGCAATCATCATTAGCAGAAACAGAAATAGCTAATCCGGAAATATACTTCGGTGAAATGCCGAATGACTATGTAATCGTAAATACTGATGCCAAGGAGTTTAATTATCCATCAGGTGAAGATAACATCTACTCAACATACTCAGGGGATGGAGGCATCAAAATATCATCTATTTTTGACAAACTTCTTTTCGCCCTAAGATTTAAATCTTCAAAGCTTTTTCTGTCTAATGATATTACATCCGAATCACGATTAATGATGTATCGGGATATTGATGAACGTGTCAGAAAATTATTGCCGTTTTTGAAATTTGATTTGGATCCGTATCTTGTTATAACTGAAAACGGTGGGTTAGAATGGATTTATGACGCATACACAACAAGTGATTTATATCCATACGCGGAAAAAGTTTCTGATTCCCGGTTAAAAGATGTCGCATTGGAAACATCATTTATTTCGTCCAATTTAAATTACATCAGAAATTCAGTTAAAATTACTATCAATGCCTATACAGGGAAAACCAATATGTATGTCTCAGATACAAATGACCCGATTATCAGGTCATATCAAAAAATATTTGATGGGGCATTTAAATCAATGGATGACATGCCAGATGATTTACGTGCTCATGTGCGTTATCCGGAAGATTTATTCGCGTTTCAAACCAATGTATATTCAATATATCACATGGAAGAACCTCAGAATTTTTACAATAAAGAAGACGCATGGCAGATTCCAGTTCAGCCGGAACATGATCAAACAGATCCGATGATGAGACATATGATAATGAAACTTCCGGGTGAAGAAAAAGAAGAGTACATATTAATGTTGCCTTTTACGCCAAAAGACAAAGATAATCTTGCAGCATGGATGGTCGCTCGAAATGATAATGAAAATTACGGAAAAATTGTTGTTTATCGGTTCCCGAAACAGAAATTGGTTTATGGACCAAACCAGATAATCAACCGGATAAACCAGGATCCTGAAATTTCCAGGCAAATTTCATTGTGGGATCAGCGGGGATCGGAAGTAATTTCAGGAAATCTACTGGTTATTCCCATTGAAGAGTCATTAATCTATGTCCAGCCTATTTATTTGAGAGCAGAAGGCGGAAAAATTCCGGAATTAAAACGGGTAATAGTCGCCCATGAAAATAAAATTGCAATGGAGGAAACACTTGATCTGGCACTGAGCAGAATATTTAACGATAGTAATGAAATAATTCCCGAAGTTAGTGAACCAGTTGAGGATACTGTTGTAATAACAGATATTAGTCTTATCGAACAGGCATCTCAATTATATAATGCTGCTATTGAAGCTCAAAAGGTTGGCGACTGGTCAATATACGGCACAAAAATTAAAGAGCTTGGAGAAGTAATTAATCAACTATCGCAAGAATAAAGTGTCACAATATTATAACCCCATACGCTCGAAGAATCTGTTCGATCCAAATTCAAAGATTCCGTTTAATCTAAGCCGGTCTAAAATCGATTTGTTTATTGACTGCCCGCGTTGTTTCTACTTGGATCGCAAACTGGGTGTTGGTAGACCACCGGGATTTCCGTTTAACCTGAACTCTGCAGTTGATACACTGCTGAAAAAGGAATTTGATTTGCACCGTGCTAAGGGAACTCAGCATCCATTAATGAAAAGTTATGGGATCGACGCGATACCTTTTGCCCACCAGGATATTGATCACTGGCGTAATGCGTTAAGAGGAGGTGTGGCATATCTTCATGAGCCAACAAACTTCATGGTAAAAGGAGCAATAGATGATTTATGGATTAACTCAAGCGATGAGTTGATCGTTGTTGATTATAAAGCGACATCCAAAGAAGGGGAAATTTCGATTGATGCCGAATGGCAGGAAAGCTATAAACGGCAGATGGAAATATACCAATGGTTATTAAGAAAAAACGGTTTTAAAGTATCTAAGACCGGTTATTTCGTTTATTGTAACGGTAAAACTGACAGGGAGGCATTTGACCAGAAATTAGAATTTGAAATATTCCTTTTGCCATATACAGGTAATGACTCGTGGGTGGAGACAGCGATTACAGAAGCTCACCAGTGTCTATCCACAAGAGTTTTGCCTGAGGCAAATATGGATTGTGATTATTGTCGATATAGAGATGCAGCTATCAAGGTCACTCCAGTTGCAAATATTAGGCCAGTTGAAACTAAAATTGTTAAGAAAAAAGAACGAAAGCACAAAAACGGAACGTTATTTTAGTAGTTATTCAGTTTTGTATTCGACTTATAACATATCATATTGTATAATAATACCAATATTACTAATTAAAAATATTATATGCCTCATATTGACGAGCATTCAAAGCCATTTCAAAAGTTGATTTTAAGAAATATTTTTGGTAGTTTTTTGGTTATGCTGATTGTCATCAATTTTGCCGTCTATTATGCCCAATTCAATGTAATAATTAACAACGCTAGAACATCACTTGTAGAAATTGCTGAAAAGTCTGCTGAACATGTTTCATATGCTTCTCATGAGAAAATTATTTCAAATGATCAGCAGCAATCATCAGAATATAAAGAAATTATTGAATATTTCACTAATGTAATGCATGGTAATCCGCTTATTTTTGATATATACACATTAAGGCCTACAGACGATCCAAATATCATGACATTCGTAACAGCTGCAAGGGAGACTCAGGATGCAAATAATGATAATTATATTGATGATTCTGAGCTTCGACCAGATATTGGAGAATTATATGATGTATCAAATCAGGAAGATCTGAAAAATGGCTTATACGTTCCTTCTTCAGACAACGAAATTGTAGCAGATAAATGGGGCCAGTGGCTTTCAGGATATGCTCCAATTAAGAATGATAAAGGTGAACCAATCGCAGTACTTGGTGTTGACATAGCTGCATCAGATATAATCGCTCAACGTAGAAGTGTTGGAATGCCGCTATTGTATATTGATATAGTACTAATACCACTATTAATGCTTTTATCATACCTGATTGCCAAAAAAATCAGTAAACCATTTAAGACACTAGCTATCGGGATGCAAAGAGTTTCGCATGGCGAGCTTGATTACCGCCTCCCGTTATCTGGCAATAAAACTGAAATGATGTATGAAAAATTGTTTAACAATATGCTTGGCATGTATGATAATGAAATCAATCATTTAAAAAGAAAAAAGGACGGGGATTTCAGCAGCTAAATAACATCAGATGAGTGTTATTGAAGTTAATCAGTTATCTAAACATTTTAGGAAAAATAGAGCGGTTGATAATATATCCTTTTCTGTAGAGAAAGGTGAAATTTTCGGTTTTCTCGGACCGAACGGTGCGGGCAAAACAACCACCATCCGATGTATGATGGACTTTATAAGACCGACCGGTGGTAATATAAATATCCTGGGACTGAATGCGCAGAAGGATTCAGTGCAATTAAAGAAAAAAATTGGTTATCTTTCGGGTAATTTGCGCCTCTATGATAAATGGACCGGGCAGGACCACGTAGATTTTGTCAGTAGATTGAATGGCGGTACAGACATTGCGAATGAAATAATAGAAAAATTCAATTTTGATCCCTCTCAAAAAGTGAAATCACTTTCTTCCGGCAATAAGCAGAAGTTAGGAATTATTATGGCTTTCATGACCAGTCCGGAATTACTGATTATGGATGAGCCGACCAATGCACTTGATCCGTTATTACAGAATACAATGTATGATTTGATTGATGAAATCACAGAAAGAGGAACAACCGTATTTTTGTCTTCACACAACCTTTCCGAGGTTGACCGAATTTGCCATAAAGTTGGAATAATTAAAAATGGCAAAATGGTAGCAACTGAAAGCATACGCAATCTGAAAGACAAACGTCTCTACAACGTGACAGCATATTTTGCCGATGATTTTGATAAAAGCAGATTTGAATTGAAGGGCGTACATATAAAAAAGGAAATTGCCGGTGGTTTGATTTTGGGGGTAAAAGGCGATTTAAATGAATTGGTAGGGGAATTGAGCAGGTATAATCTGAAGGATCTGCATATTGAACACGCATCTTTGGAGGAAATATTTATTGAATTTTATAAATAGAATGATTACTATTTTTTTACGAACAATCAAAGATAAAAGAATAATGTTGCTTGTCTACTGTATCTCAGCTTTGGTTGTAGCATGGATGTACATTGCCTTATTCCCATCAATGAAGGGAATGTCTGAGGACTTTATGAAACTGCTAGAGGGATACCCGGAAGCATTTTTATCCATGTTTCCGATCAGCGAGGCAAGCTTTGTTAATATAGAAAATTTTCTGGCAATGGAAAATTACAGTTTTATGGTGCCAATTATGATGATATTTTTATTATCTTCAATGGCCGGTCTAAGTATTGCCGGCGAAATTGAGAAGGGAACTGCGGAGATTATTCTTGCAAGACCGGTTTCAAGAGTGCGAATATTCTTCGGCAGATATTTTGCCGGTATATTCGGACTTGTATTATTCTCTCTTTCAGCAACCATATTACTTCCGCCAATTGCTGAAATATATAATGTTGATTACGTTTTTGCAAACTATGTTTCAACATTTTTTATTACTGCTCTGTTCGGCTGGGCAACTTTCAGTTTGGCGATGCTTTTATCTGCATTGTTTTCGGAAAAAAGCAGAGTGTATATGGTACTTGGAAGTGTGTATATTTCAATGTATGTGATACAAATAATATCGGCATTGAGTGATAAATGGTCAGATACAAAGTATTTGTCATTCTTTTATTACTATGATTACGAATCCGCGATTATTAATAACTCAATAGACTGGATTAATGTTGCGGTATTTTCATTATTTGCAGTCATTACTACTATTATTGCTGCCTATTATTTCAAACACAGGGACGTTACAATCTAACTGATAATTAATACTAAATCATGCGAATCGAAACAAATAGCAACCAGACCATTCAACAAAAAGAACCGCTGAAAGAAAAAAAAGTTAAGAAACATACGAAAAAGCGAATAGTTTGGTTAGTTATATTGATAATTATAATTGCTTTACCAGTTATGGTAATTGGTGCGACGGGGATGTTTAATATTCCGTTGATTTCACATGTATTTGGCTCGAATAAACCCGCGGACTTAGGTATTAAACCTTCAGAGGTGGCTTTTGAATCAATTATGAAAACATTCCCAGTTGAATTCAAAGGTGATCCTAATAGCTTTTCAGGAATCGGCAACAAAGAATTCAATGGTAAAATTAGCGTTGATGCACAGTATACGTCGGAGGAGATTACATCCATACTTGATCATTATTTGCAGAATGCACCGCACGTCAGAGACATACAGGTTAAGTACGTTGAAGGCGGAATGGAGATATCAGCATTTGTCAAAACCTATATTAACGCGCCGATTTATGCAAAAGTTGGCGTAAATAGATTAACCAACAAATCAGTAGAGATCAATTTACAAAGCATTAGAGTCGGTATTATTCCGTTTCCAAAAAAATATTACGCTCAAATTGAAAAAGCCGCTGAAGACATCTTAAATAATCGTTTTGCGAAAATTGATAGTATTTCTATAGATCAACTTGAGTATCATGATGGTTATTCTTATCTAAAAGGAACCGCTCCGGCATCAGTGCAAATGTTGCCGGGCGAGGAAAATATTTTTTAACTTTGACTATGAAAAAAATATTTTATATCGCATGTTTCACAATATTAGGAATCATCCTCAGTTTTATTCTGCATGCAATAGTTGAATTCAGTTACATTTCTACGAAATCCGCGGAAAAAGTATTTTGGTATAATAGCTTTGGCAATAATAGCTGTGCATTACCACCATGGATACAATACGGATTATTATTGTTTGGAATATTGAGCGGTCTGTTTATGGGATTCTGGGGATGGAAAGTTGTATATATTCAAAAACGCCATTGGAAAAATAAATCCTAACTAAATATAACGATGTATATTAAACTCATCAGTGTTACGCTAAGTATATTTGCATTTATTTTTTTATTGACACCAACTATAGCAATTGGCGCGGAATTTGAAAACGTAACGGATTTTTCCGCGCAGATCGAAATTCATGACGATTCAAGTTTTAGCGTTACTGAAACTATACTTTATGATTTTGCCGATCAGCAAAGACATGGAATTTTTCGTTATATTCCAATCAGTTACAAAGCAAGAGGAGGAAATTACAACATCCGTATATCAGATATTTCAGTTACAAATGAAGCCGGGCAATCATATAATTATGAAACTTCTTACCCCGGAAAAAATATTGAATTAAAAATCGGAGATGCGGACATTCTTATTACCGGAAGACATACATATATAATCAGTTATACCATTGAAAAGGCAATCAACTATTTTGAAGACTGGGATGAGCTGTATTGGAACGCGACTGGCAATGGTTGGGAGATACCGATAGACAGTGCCAAGGTAAAAGTAATTTTCCCTAATTCTTTTTCTGAAGACAAATTGCAAATAAAGTGTTTCGCTGGTTCAGATGGAACTGATTATGAATGCGATGAATCTCCGGAAAAAACAGTAATAAACGGAACTGTTTCGGATGTGTCATTCGGCACAAATAATTTATTTGCTTATGAAGGCATGACTATTGTTGTGGGATTTCCAAAAGGATTAGTACAAGAGCCGACTGCTTCCGACAAATTTATTGAATATTTCAGGGATAACGGGATACTTTTACTGCCACTTCTTGTTTTATCACTGATGATATATTTATGGAGGGCTAAAGGCAGGGATCCCAACGGAAAAGGAACAATAATTGCTCAATATGATGCCCCAGATAATATAACCGCTGCTGAAGTAGGAACAATAATTGACGAAAAAGTTCAGTTAAAAGACATATCGTCGCAAATAATTCAGTTTGCTGTCAATGGAAATCTTAAAATTGTAAAGGGAGAGGGAAAAACTGATTATTCATTTTTACGACTTACCGAAGCGGATGTGCTAAAAACTGAATTTGAAAAAAGCCTGTTCACTGGAATATTTGGCGACAAGAATTCCGTAAAACTTTCCGAATTGAAAAACAAGTTTTATAAGGTTTACAGTGATATTACGAGCAAACTATATAAAGAAACAGTGAATAAAAATTATTTTGCAAAAAATCCGAGGAATGTAAGACTTGCTTATAATGGTTTGGGTGTAACTTTATTTTTAGTTGGTTTCTTTGTCGGATTTTTAGGCGCTTTCTACAGTTTATCATTTATTATATCAGGAATTATTGTTTTGATCTTCAGTATGTTTATGCCGTCTAAAACAATTAAAGGTGTCCAAGCAAGGGAGCATATCCTCGGGTTAAAAACTTATTTATCAGTTGCAGAAAAAGATCGAATCAAATTCCACAATGCGCCGGAAAAAAATCCTGAGCAATTTGATAAATTATTGCCGTACGCCATGGTTCTGGGCGTAGAAAAACAATGGGCAAATCAGTTTTCCGACATCTATAATAAACAACCATCCTGGTACGAAGGTCCAGCCGGTTCAAATTTTACCACGCTTTATTTAATCAGCAGTTTGAACAGTTTCCAAACCAGCACAAACTCAGCGCTTGTTTCAAGACCTTCCTCCGCTTCAGGTGGTGGTAGTGGTTTTTCCGGCGGAGGCTTTTCCGGTGGCGGATTTGGAGGCGGTGGTGGTGGTAGTTGGTAAAGTGAATACTATATGCTGAGATAGTCATATTTGTGTAAATTAGCCCTTACATGGGCATTATTAGTAAGTAGTGGGCCAAGATTGCTAAAAGGGCTTAAATATCGTAAAATATGGGCTATGAACAGGGGAATAGATCTATCAATCATCATTGTTTCATGGAACTCTGAAAAAGATATTTCAGCTTGTTTATCATCTATTGAAAAAGCTAAACAAAACCTCAATGCAGAGGTTTTTGTTGTTGATAACAGTTCTTCTGATGGCACTGTTGGTATAGTTGAAAGCAATTTCCACGGAGTTAACATGATTAAAAACAGTAACAATGCGGGCTTTGCAAAAGCAAATAATCAGGCAATTTCGATTTCAAAAGGTGAATATGTTCTTATTCTAAATCCTGACACAATTTTGAATGAAAATTCCTTAACAGATTCTATTGAGTATATGAAACAAAATAGCGAGATTGGAGTGCTCGGTTGCGCAATCCATAATCCGGACGGGTCGCAACAGTTCTCGGTGAGAAAATTTCCCACTTTGGTTTCTCAAATCTTAGTGCTGTGTAAATTACATAATTTTTTTCCCAATTTATGGCCAATAAAAAAATACTTCGCTCTTAATTTCGACTACACGAAAGATCAGGTTGTTGACCAGGTTATGGGCGCATTTATGTTAATCAGCCGATCATGTTTAAACAAGGTTGGTTTGTTAGATGAAAATTTCTGGATTTGGTTTGAAGATGTTGATTACTGCAAACGAGTAAAGAACGCTGGATTACAAGTTGTATATTCTCCAAAGATGTCCATCATTCATAATCAGAGTCAGAGCTTTGCCAGACTATTTGCAGTAAAAGAGCAGAAAATATTTAATAAGAGCCTTCTGTATTATATGAAAAAACATAATGGAAATTTAGCATATATAATTCTGCATATTTATATTCCCATCAGTATTGCATTGTCCGCATTTGTTGGGATTTTTGAAAATAAATCGAATAAATTAGCAATTAAATGAACTCAACGAGATTAATCGGAAGAACATTCGGCTATACGCTTCTCTTTATATTACTTATCGAAGTAGTCTCTTTCTTTTCCTTCTTTTATCCGATGGCAAATACGATCGTATTTTTTGCCTTGATATTACTGGCCGCCCTTCTGTCTGTCTGGCGGATTGAGTATGGAGTATATTTTATTCTCGCGGAATTGATTATCGGATCAAAAGGTTATCTATTTTTTTATAATATATCCGGAGTATCAATTTCTTTAAGGCTTGGACTGTTTTTATCAATATTTCTTGTTTGGATTATTGGTGAATTATTCCGAAGAAAATTTAAATTTGTAAATATTGGGCTTGTAAAATGGTACGGCGTTTTATTATTTTTTGTTGTTATTGGAATTTTAATCGGTTATCTTAATAATAATCCGCTTAAAGATATTTTTTATGATGTTAATGGATGGCTGTATTTTGCACTTTTACCTGTATTTATTTATGCCATATCAACATCCGGGAAAGTACAGCAGGTTCTCCAGGTTGCTGCCGCTGCAGTACTCGCTATGTTAATCAAAACAATCGGATTATTGTTTATTTTCTCTCATCAAGTAGATTCTGTTTTACCGAGCATTTACCGGTGGGTACGGACAACTGGAGTCGGGGAAATAACCAGGATGGATAATGATTTCTATCGTGTATTTTTTCAGAGTCACATTTTCGCCTTAATCAGTTTTTTCATTGTAGTTTTGGTAATTGTAAATGTCCGCAGAGAAAATTTTAAATGGAAAGACTATATACTATATATGATAATCGGGTTTCTCTCTTCACTGGTGACATTTACCAGTTATTCCAGAAGTTTCTGGCTGGGCGGAATTATAGGGATTTTGTTTTTAATGTATTCAATCCTGTTTATTGTCAAACTTTCAATGAAAAAAACATTTCAAGTTGGAATTTCACTACTTTTCGTATTTGCATTGGTTTATATTTCCGTTCTGGGAATAGTGAAATTCCCGTGGCCAAGCCCTTCTCCATTTACCGGCGGACTTATTGAAGAAAGGACAAAGGATTTCGCTGATGAAGCAGCATCAGCAAGCAGGTTTACATTGCTGGCCCCATTGAAAGATAAAATTATCGAGAACCCTATCTTAGGTTCTGGTTTCGGCACGTCGGTAACCTATGAGACATCAGATCCTAGAGCCCTTGAAGCAAATCCGGACGGACTTTATACTACATTTTCATTTGAATGGGGTTACCTAGATACCTGGATTGAAATAGGAATCTTTGGTCTGCTTACATATTTATTACTGTTAATTACATTATTTCGGTATGGTTTGAGATTATATCATCTCTACGGCAGTCAGCAGTTAGAAAAGTCACTTATTTTAGGCTTATTGACCGGAATTGTGGTTATAGCCGCTATTAATACAACGACACCATATTTAAACCATCCTTTGGGCATAGGATACTTATTATTGACGACGGCAATTTTTGTATCATTAAATAATTCTTTGACAGAAAAAAATCATACCAATCTTGCAAATGTTAAATAATACACCTGAGATATCAATTATTATTACCACCTGGAACAGCATAAAATATCTGCCCGCTCTTTTTAATTCCATCCAGATACAAACGAAAAGAAACTTTGAAATTATTGTGGTTGATAATTGCTCCAGCGATAATTCCGCTTTATGGATCAGGAATAATTATCCGGACGCAAAAATGGTAGTGAATAGTTCCAATTTAGGATTTGCCAAAGCAAATAACCAGGGGATAAAAATCGCTAAAGCACCATTTATTGTTCTCTGCAATGCAGACATTATTATGTCGAAAAGCTTTTTAGAGGATTTATATAACGGAATAATGGTAAATGACAAAATAGGATCCGTCGGTGGTAAACTGATGAAAATCAACGCTGACTTGAACAGTGTAAATGATTCTGTTACTATAGACTCTACTGGAATCGCATTCAACAGAAGTAGAAGGGCAACTGACCGCGGAGAAAATGAAAAGGACCACGGACAATATAACGGAAGTGAAGAAGTATTTGGTATTTCAGCGGCACTCGTTATGTATCGGAAATCTGCACTTGAAGATGTTGCTGAAGACGGTCAGTACCTCGATGAAAGTTTTTTTTCATACAAGGAGGATATCGATCTGGCCTGGCGTCTGCGTTTAGCGGGGTATATATCCGTCTATATTTCAGAAGCTTTGGCGTTTCACGCCAGGGGAATCGCTAGAAAAACCGATCTATCTGACAGGGGAACAATTAAGAATAGAAAGGGGAAAAACCCCAAAGCAAATTATTTGTCCTATAGAAACCATATGTTCCTTCTAGCAAAAAATGAAAGTTTGAAGAATATATTTTTAAATCCATTTCTTCTATGGTACGAATTTAAGAAGTTTATATATTTATTATTCAGAGAACCATTATCTTTGTACGCAATAATCAATTTTTATTTCAGTCTACCAAAATTAATGAATAAAAGAAGAAAAATTAAAAAACATATGAAGATAAAAAGAGAAGATATTATAAAATATTTCCGATGATTCTATCCATAATAATTTTAAATTACAAATCCGAAGGGCTTGTTCGATATTGTATAAAAAATATTTTGAAATCAAATATCGGTTTAGAATATGAAATAATTGTTGTTGATAATGCATCTCCAAACGGTGGTGTAGAAAAACTGAAAATAGAATACCCGGCAATACGATTTATTGAGCTTAAAGAAAATAATGGATTTAGTGCAGGCAACAATGCGGGTATAAAAGCAGCAAAGGGCAAATATATATCAATAATGAATCCAGATATCGTTGTATCTCCCGGTTCATTTGAAAAACTGGTTGATTTTATGGACAGAAATTCAGACGTTGGCTGTTCCGGTCCGAAATTATTAAACCCTGATGGTACAATCCAGAATTCATGCCTACGTTTTCCAACCGGTATTATGCCATTGTACAGAAGAAGCCCACTTGGAAAATCTAGTAGCGGCCAAAGATATTTGAAGCACTACCTTATGCATGATTTCGATCATAATAGTAATATTCCAGTTGACTGGCTATTTGGCGCCTGCATAATCGCTAGAAAATCCGCAATAGATGATGTTGGTTTATTGGATGAAAAATACTTTTTATATATTGGAGATACGGACTGGTGCAGAATGTTTTGGGAAAAGGGATATAAGGTTTACTATGTCGCAGAATCGAAAATGATTCATTATCATCATCGTGAATCAGCAGCTAATCCGGGCATCTCAGGTGTTTTCAATTATGTTACAAGAATCCATTTAAGAGATTTTTATCATTATACAAAAAAATTTAAAAATAAGAAATTACCAGTAAAAAATTAAAATGAAAAAAACTCCTATATCAAAAGAAAAACATTCAACAAATTTTGCGAAAACAGTTAGCAAGTCGGATAAACGCAAAAAGCTGATAAAAAAGTGCTCAATTTGTGTATTGGTATTTGTTGTAATTGTTTCAATTCCCGCAATTATCTACTATCCGCCGGCTAAATCCGCCTACAATTATGCGCTTGCCGGCAGGGAAGATTTTGTAAAAGCGCAGGGAGCAATCGGCGCGCAAGATTTCAGCGGCGCAAAAAAGGCCCTGCTTACAGCGGAAGAAAAGATGAATAAATCAAAAGATGAACTTAAAAAACTGAACTCGATTAAATTTATTCCTTTTGTAGGAAAGCAGCTTAAAGCAGTTGATAGTATTTTGACGGCAACGATACAGTTGGGAACCGGTTTGCAGGATCTTGCCGATTTAGGCGATTCAGTGTTTTCACCGCTGAAGCAGAATGGTACGGCAGTTAGTCTGTCAAAGATTTCACCGGAGCAGACCGAGGAAATCCTAAAGGCCATCTATGAGTCACCTCCATTATTGCAGGGCGTAAAAGCTGATATTGATCTCGCGGTCATAGCGATTAATAGCATTCCTGATCGGGGATTGATCGGATCGATAGATAAAATTGTCGCCCCACTTAAAGAGCAACTGCCTGCGATTCAATCAGGACTGGAAATAGCTATCCCTGCAGCAGAAGCTATTCCGCAGATTGCAGGATATCCAACCAAAAAAACATATTTATTTTTGCTTCAAAATAACACTGAGTTAAGACCGACTGGTGGTTTTATCGGTACCTATGGAATCCTGAAACTAAATAACGGGGCAATCGACAGTTTTAACACTGACAACATTTATAATTTGGATTCACCGAATCATGGTACATTAATTGCTAATCCGCCATGGCAATTAACAAAGTATCTAAGCGCGGACAAATGGTTTATGCGTGACTCCAACTGGTCTCCTGATTTTCCGACATCAGCTGAAAAAGCAGAGTGGTTTTATCATAAAGAAGGCGGGTCTGAAAATACAATCGACGGAGTTATTGCTGTAACCCCGACATTCATTGAATCCCTGATTGCCTTAACCGGAGATATAGAAGCAAATGGAGTAACATTTACAGCTGACAATTTTATCGAAACACTGCAATATCAGGTGGAACAGGGATTTTATAGACAGGGGATAACCGAATCAGAAAGAAAAGAGATTATCGGTGTATTGTCATCAAAACTATTGGACAAAGTCCTCGAACTCCCATCCGATCGATGGCCTGATATGTGGGAAACATTCCAAAAAGACATTACCGCCAAGCATATTCTTCTTTATCTAAAAGATAAAGTGGTTCAAAATTTAATTATTGAACAAGGCTGGGGCGGTAGTATTAAGCAGACTGATGGCGATTATTTCTCCGTAATTGATGCAAATATGGCAAGTCTCAAATCTGATCCGGGGGTAGTTAGAACGGTCGATTATTTAGTAGAAAAAAATGAAGCGGATGATTATATCGCAAAACTAAAAATTCATTACGACAACCAGGGTACTTTCGATTGGAAATCAACAAGGTATCGAACATATACACGGGTTTATGTTCCACTTGGAAGTGAATTATTGAGTTCAGAAGGTGTAATGGAAAATGATAAACTGAAAGGTGGTAGACCCGGTGAAGTTGAAATAACAGAAGAAAATGGTAAGACTGTTTTCGGCGGATTTATTTCTATAGAACCGCAGGAGCAGGGGGAGCTTATTTACACTTATAAACTACCAAAAGCTATATCCGAAAAAATTGAAAATAATGAATACACATTATTCGCCCAGAAGCAGGCGGGTACAGCGGCGTACATGTTGAACGTAAAATTGGATTTGGGACAGAAAATTGCATCGTATGCGCCTATTGACAAAGCAGAGCAAGATGGGCAAAATATAGTGACCTTCTCAACTGACCTTGGGCAAGATCGGGAATTTAATGTAAACTTTAAGTAATGTCAAGAAAAATTGGAATAGATCTAGGCACAGCAAATACGCTGGTATATGTACCAAAGCGCGGTATTGTAATTAACGAGCCGTCAGTTGTTGCTATTTCAATATCCGATAAACGCGTCTTGGCGGTAGGGAATGAGGCGAACGAGATGCTAGGTCGGACTCCTGACAGTATAGTTGCTTCCAGGCCGTTAAAAGACGGCGTAATTGCAGATTATAAAACAACCGAGAGTATGCTGAGATACTTTGTAAACAAGGCTCTTGGTGGTGTTAGAATGTTTAGACCAGAAGTCATGATCGCTGTCCCTGCCGGTATCACTTCAACTGAACGCAGAGCAGTTATTGATGCCACACTGCAGGCAGGCGCAAAAGCAGCGTACATTATTAAAGAGCCGATTGCCGCTGCAATCGGATCAAATATTCCGATTGGATCAGCATCCGGACATATGATAATTGATATCGGTGGCGGTACGTCGGAAGTTGCCGTAATATCCTTAGGCGGAATGGTAACTAACACATCGGCCAGGATCGGTGGAAATCGTTTTGACTATGCTATCCAGGAATATATTCGTAAAAAATATAACCTGGCGATCGGAGAAAAAACCGCAGAACTGTTAAAAATTAATATTGGATCAGCACTTCCGCTTTCAGACAAGCTAACCAGTGACATCCGGGGAAGGGATATGGTTACCGGACTGCCAAGAACCATAACAGCAACAAGTGACGATGTGACGGAAGCTATTCAGGATGAATTGCGCGGAATTGTTTTAGCTGTAAAAGATGTTCTTCAGGATACTCCACCGGAGCTTGCTGCTGATATTATTGATCGGGGAATTGTAATTAGCGGAGGAGGAGGGCTACTTAGAAATATTGATAAATTGCTGACACGAACAACCGGCGTACCTTCTTATATTGCTGATGAACCGTTATTGTCTGTTGTCAGAGGAACCGGAATCGCGCTGGAAAATCTGGAATCTTACAAAAGAAGTATATTAGAGACAAAATAAATTCAATCAGAATCCTATGGTGATAGGCATTGACGCTTCTCGTGCAAACGAAATTAGAAAGACAGGGACTGAGTGGTATGCATATTATTTGATTCAAGAATTCAAAAAAATTGCTGATCCTAATGATCAGTATATTTTGTATTCAAAGGAGCCTCTCAGGGGTGAGCTTGCGGAATTACCGGCAAATTTCGTTAGCAAAGTGCTTGGTTGGAAGCCAAATTTATTATGGACGCAATTACGACTTTCCTGGGAAATGTTCTTTCGGAAACCCGATGTATTATTCGTACCTGCCCATACCATCCCTTTTATCCATCCAAAAAACACAATAACTACTCTTCATGATGTTGGTTTTGAGAGGTTTCATGAACTTTACTCGAAAAGTTCAATCGGACATAAAATTCCGTTTTCAAGATGGTTAATTAATATATTTATAAAGGCATTCACTCTCGGCAAATACGGAAGTAACGAGTATGATTACCACCGTTTTTCAGCAAGGTTTGCATTAAAACACGCAAAAAGGATACTAACAATTTCAAATTTTTCAAAAAGTGAGATTATTGAATTATTCGGCAAGAAATTTGAGCAAAAACTGCGAGTTATACTGAATGGCTTTGACGATTCAAGGATGAACAAGGTTTGTTCAGATTATGACATTGATCAGACGATGAAGAAGTATCGAGTTCATGAATCGTACCTACTTTTTACCGGAAGATTGGAAGAGAAGAAAAATATATCCGGCCTGATTGAAGCTTTTTATATTTTAAAAAACAGATACAAATATGAAGGCCAGCTAGTTCTGATCGGAAAAGAAGGGTACCGATTTGAAAATGCAAAAATTAAAATAATTGAATATGGATTACAGAATTCCGTTATTCAGACCGGATGGATTACAGAACAAGAGAGAATAATCCTGCTTAAATCTGCTGACCTGTTTGTTTTCCCGAGTTTTTATGAAGGTTTTGGCATCCCACCACTCGAAGCAATGTCTGTCGGTGTCCCTGTTGTAGCATCTAATACTTCAGCAATCCCTGAAGTAGTGGGTGATGCCGCATTACTTGTTGATCCGCATAACCCGGAAATAATTGCAGAATCAATTGATTCCGTATTAAATGATGGTGTTATACGAGATAATTTAATCAAAAAAGGATATGTGAGAGCAAAACAGTTCAGTTGGGAGAAAACGGCGCTTGAAACATTAAAGGAGATTGTAAGAATTAGTCATTAGTTGACAAATTACTGCTTGAATGGTGTTCTAAATTGTGTTATACTACACTTATCCTCAATTATGAGGCTATTTTAAAATCATTCATAAGGTAATTCTCATAAATGAGTAAAGTTGATTATATTGGAAATAAGGCAGTTGTTGAGTATTTAAACAGAGCTATTGATTCACAGAATTTTTCACATGCCTACCTATTTGTCGGTCCCGAAAAAATAGGAAAATCTACATTAGCATACCAATTTGCAAAATCGGCACTTTGCTTGAATCCATCAATTAAATCAGCTATTGGTCCGTGTAATGATTGTAATTCATGCATTCAGTTCGATAAACATGTTCATGCCGACTTTCATGTATTAGAAAAGAGTGATGATAAAATAACTATTCCAGTTGAAGCACTTCGAATATTTCAAAGACAATTTAATAAAACCACTTTTGTAAGCAATCGAAAGGTAGGGATCATTAACACGGCAGATGCACTGAATATTGAAGGATCAAACGCACTTTTGAAAACATTGGAAGAGCCACCGGGGGATTCCATAATAATACTTATTTCCAGCAGTACAGAATCACTTCCCTTAACAGTAATTTCCCGCTGTCAGATTATTCCGTTTTCTTTGGTGCAAAAATCAGAAATAAAAGAAATGCTGTTACGAAATAAATGCGCAAATACCGATGCGTCAATTATTTCATCCTTATCGATGGGAAAACCCGGGGTTGCTGTCGAGTTATTTGAAAATCCATCTCTACTGGATGATTATACTAATGACATTAGCAATGTGATAAATATTTACTCTAAAAATATTCCGGATGCGTTTAATTATGTCCAGCAGTATCTTTCATCAAAAAAGTACCAGGAACGCTTAGACAATGCCAGGCAGCTATTACATCATATCAATATTGTTTTGCATGATTGCGTATTAATTAAAAATAATTTTGAAAAATACATCGTTAATACGCAGGAAGTATCTTCTCTTAGAAAACTGGCATCAAATTTCCGTAACTCCGAGCTGGTTAAACACCAAAAAATGATCAATCTGATTATGACAAAATTTAATAACGGGATTAACCCGCAATTAGCATTAGAAAATTATTTTTTAACAATGAAATTCAATGCGTAAATCGCTTTTATATATTTTTATACTATTAGTTTCATTTACTACAATCGGCGCGGGATGTATAAAAATTTCATCTCAAAAATCTTTTGACGGAGGAATTTTTAGATCTGATGATAGTGCTGAAACATGGCTTCAAAAAACTTTTGTCAGCCAAGATGCTAAGAAAACAGTTACAATCAGCAATGTTAATGTGAAAACAATGATGTTTCATCCAAAAGATAAGAATACGATATATATTGGTACTGAAAGTAACGGGATTTGGAGATCAAAAGATAAAGGGGAAAGCTGGCAGGTATTCGGAGTTTCTACAGGAAACTATTCTACAATCAGTATTGATCCATTAACACCTGAAATAGTATATACTGCGACAGCTTCAAGTATAATTAAGACCAGTGATGATGGACTCAATTGGGAAACAATATATCTTGAACCGAGAGGTCAAGCCATCGCGTCCGTTAATGTAGACTATTATGAACCGTCGCGCCTAATTGCATCGACACTGGATGGTCAGATTATTGAAAGCATCGATTATGGAGAAACATGGACAACTCTGAATTCAGAATCACCATTAAATGTCATTGTTAATAGATTGTACATCAATCCAATTGATACAAGGATCGTATATGCTGTTTCTGTAAATCAAGGAATCTACAAATCTGTTGATAAGGGCAGCAATTGGACATTAGTAACCGCTGAAGGCTTATTGGCGTATCCCGGTTCAACTGTCATTAATTGGTTTACTTTCACTGAAAAAGACCCCAATACATTATACATTGCGACTAATTACGGAATACTAAAAAGTCCTGACGGCGGAGTTACATGGCAGCCGATTACAACACTTTTTCCATTTGGGTCAGTGCCAATTAGCACAGTTGATGTTAATCCCGAAAACTTGAGTGAAATTTATTTTACTATTGGAAAGGTTATTCACAAAACAACTGACAACAGTTCAACCTGGAAAACTATTGAAACATTTCCATCAGGTAGAACAATTACACATATATTAGTTGATCCGGAAAACCCCGGAACAATCTATACGGGCACATACGCGCCGAGGAAATAATAATCATTAATACTATTATAATGGATCAAATCAGTGAATTTAAAATTAATTCCGAAAAAGCAGTAGATCATCTAAGGTTAGAATTATCTAAAATAAGATCGGGACGGGCAACGCCAAATCTCGTAGAAAACATTCAGGTTGAATGCTATGGAAATAAATCACCACTCGTACAGCTCGCAACAATTACTGCGCCCGACCAGGGGTC
Source organism: Patescibacteria group bacterium (assembly GCA_041664365.1). Lineage (NCBI taxonomy): Bacteria > Patescibacteria group bacterium. Next base: position 237,940 of record JBAYKW010000001.1, on the reverse strand, counting down.
GCTTCTTATTCAGCCGTGGGATAAATCAGTAATGAAGGAAATTGAGAAGGCAATCTACGCATCAGAAATCGGATTATCACCGGTAAATGAGGGCCCGCATATTAGGGTCAGTATCCCCACGTTAACAGAGGAAAAGAGGCTTGAACTCGTGAAACTAATTAATGTAAAAGTTGAAGACGCGCGAATTGCTATACGTGCATCAAGAGAGGCTTCCATAAAAATTCTGCGTGCGCAGGAAAAGGAAAAAACAATATCCGAGGACGAGTTATTCGCAACTCAAAAGGGATTGCAACAGGAAACAGATTCTTTTATTGAAAGAATAAAAGAAATCTCAGAAAAAAAAGAAAAAGAAATAATGACCGTATAATTTATGATAATTACAATTCTTATTTTAGTTGTAGTACTGGGTTTGATAATTTTTGTCCATGAAGCCGGACATTATTTTGCGGCAAAGAAGCTTGGTGCTGCCGTAGAAGAATTCGGATTTGGTTTTCCACCCAGAATATTTGGTATCAAAAAAAAAGGGACAATCTATTCCATCAACTGGATACCCTTCGGAGGATTCGTAAAAATTAAAGGAGAAGGAGGGGATTTCAAAAATGATGCGGACAGTTTCTCAAATTTAAAAATTTGGAAAAGAGCAGTAATTCTTTCCAGTGGTGTATTTATGAATTTTGTTTTAGCCTTCATTTTGCTTAGCGTCGGATTTTTTATTGGTCTGCCTTCAGTTGTAACGGATAATCTTCCAAAAGATAGAATGAGTGACGAGAAAATCCAGGTATTGTCTATTTTGGATGGTTCACCTGCTTTTGAAGCAGGACTTGAGGTTGGGGACAATATTATTACTATCGACGGAAAAACGTTCGAAAATGTTGATGATCTGATAGAATATACATCACCAAAACTGAATGATACGGTAAAAATTGAATATATTCGGGGGAGTGAGTCTAAAACATCAGATATTGTGTTAAAAGATCTGGACGATTCAGGATTAGGTAAAATGGGCGCCGGTTTAGTGGAAACGGCGATTGTGTCATATCCCTGGTATGAGGCAATCTATGAGGGCATTAAAGCTACGTTTTCTGTAACCTGGCAAATCATTGTTGCCTTTTATGAATTGCTGAAGAATCTGATCGTGAAACAAACCGTCCCCGCAGATATTTCGGGACCGATTGGGATAGCAGTTATGACGTCTAAAGTTGCAAAAATGGGATTCATTTATCTTCTGCAATTTACCGCGCTGCTTTCAGTCAATCTGATGATCCTCAACTTTTTGCCATTTCCGGCGCTGGACGGAGGCAGAGTATTCTTTCTTCTAATTGAAAAAATCCGGCGTAAACCGATCTCACAAAAGGTTGAATCGATGATCCATACTATAGGATTCTTCATATTAATCGGATTAGTGCTACTCGTAAGTATCAGGGATGTTTCCAGGTTTAAAGAAAACATTTTCGGATTCATGAGAAATTTAACAGGATAAAACTATGAAACAGTCGATATTGTTTCCAAAAACAATTAAAAATGCCCCAAAGGAAGAGATAAGCACCAACGCGCAACTGTTGGTGCGCGCCGGATTTATCAACAAACTGACAGCGGGTGTATACACATACCTTCCTTTAGGTTTAAGAGTCCTGAAAAAAATTGAGAAAGTGATCCGCGAGGAAATAAACAATATTGGAGGCCAGGAAATCTATATGCCGGCACTACACCCGTATGAGAATTATGTAACAACCGGTCGTGAAAATATTGATATTTTATTTCATCTGGAATCCGCTACTGGAAAGAAATATGTACTGGGTATGAGTCATGAAGAAATTGTTGTTCCCTTGGTTAAGCAATACATAAATTCATATAAAGATCTTCCGCTCTATCTTTATCAGATTCAAACCAAATTCAGAAATGAGCTTCGAGCAAAGTCCGGCATTTTGCGCGGAAGAGAGTTTATGATGAAAGATTTGTATTCTTTCCATCGGGATGAAAAAGATTTTATGGAATATTACGAGAAATCAAAGATTGCTTATAGAAATATTTTTACGAGGCTTGGTATCGGAGAACATACCTATATTACCTTTGCCTCCGGCGGAACTTTTTCAAAATATTCCCACGAGTTCCAGACTGTCACACCTTCGGGGGAGGATTTAATTTACTTATGTGAAAAATGCAAAATTGCGGTAAACAGGGAAATTTTAGCTGAACAGAAAACTTGTCCAAATTGCAACAACAAAGACCTTGTTGAAAAAAAATCAATTGAAGTTGGAAATATTTTTCCTTTAAAAACAAAATTCTCAAAAGCTTTTAACTTAATGTATACAGATGAGAAGGGGATTAGAAAAGAGATTATAATGGGCTGCTATGGTATCGGCCTCGGGAGAGCGCTAGGAACGGTTGTGGAGATCAATAATGACTCAAATGGTATAATTTGGCCGAAGGAAATCGCCCCCTTTGACGTTCATCTTGTCAGTCTGAATAATAACGCTGAAGGGGACCATATTTACACTTCTTTACAGAAAAATGGACTTGAAGTATTATATGATGACCGTAAAGAAACAGCGGGTTCTAAGCTTAAAGACGCTGATTTAATTGGTATTCCTGCGCGGATGATTGTGGGTCAAAAAACAGGAAATCAAGTAGAGATTAAGTTAAGAAAAGGCGGAGAAACAGTTATCTGCGAATTAAAAAAAGCGATAGATATAATAAAACAAGGTAATGTTTAATTCATTTTTTGGCAGGTTTTCACAGGATATCGGGATTGACCTCGGCACGGCCAATACTTTAGTTTATGTTAAAGATAAAGGAATTGTAATTAATGAGCCGTCTATAGTTGCCATTAACATCCGTACAGATCAAATTTTAGCGGTCGGTAATGAGGCAAAAAATATGATCGGTAAAACACCTGCGCACATTGTCGCGACCAGGCCACTGGCCGACGGTGTAATCTCCGATTTCGAAGTAACTGAAAAAATGCTGAAGCACTTTATTGAAAAAGTACACAGAGAATCATTCTCAATTTTACCAAGACCTCGCGTTGTGATTGGAATTCCAATGAGCGTTACTGAAGTGGAAAGAAAGGCAGTTGAAGACGCAGCGCTTAATGCCGGGGCTCGCCAGGTTTTTCTGATTGAAGAGCCAATGGCCGCCGCAGTAGGAGCAAGACTGCCGATTCAAACATCCACCGGAAATTTTATTGTCGATATTGGCGGTGGTACTACAGAAATAGCCGTTATCTCATTAGGAGGAATAGTCTCCTGGAAATCATTGAGAGTTGCCGGAAACGAGCTTGATAGTAATATAATTCAGTACGCAAGAGACAAGTTTAACTTACTGCTTGGTGACAGAACGGCAGAACAGATTAAAATTGAAATTGGTTCAGCATATCCTGATAAAGAAATAAAGGAAGCTAAGATGCGCGGAAGGGATTTAATTACCGGATTACCGAAGGAAGTAATAGTTAACTCAGCACAAATACAGGAAGCGCTGGCCAGAACTGTCCGTCTATTCGTGGAAAACATCAAATCAACTATTGAGCTGACTCCTCCGGAATTAGTAGCGGACATTTATGAAAGAGGAATTGTGCTTTCCGGCGGCGGGGCATTGTTAAGAGGTCTCGATAAAGCAATACAAGAAGAAGTCAAAATTCCTGTGCATATTATTGACGATCCTTTAACGGCAGTTGTCCGTGGCACCGGCCTTATACTTGAAGATATAGATTCTGTTAAAGACTTGTTTGTTCTTTCTACACAGGCAGATACTTATCTAAAGTAAAACTTTTAAAAATGAGGCAGAAAATATTTAATATACGGATAAATATATTTATTCTGATTGCGGTAGCCATTGTGCTACTAGTTTTTTTGCATTCCGTTGGAATCCTACGTCCGGTGGAAAATGCAATTTTTTATGTCTTACGACCTTTGGAAAAAACAGCCTATAATGCCGGGCTCAGGTTTTTTGCATCAGAAAACATAAAATCAATCGAGCAGTTGGGCAGTAATAATCAGCAGTTACAGAATAAATTGAGTGACTCTCTTATTGAAAACGCGCGGCTTCATTCTTTGATTATCAAAAGCGAAATGCTTCAGCAGGAGATAGAGTATCTAAAGAAAAATGATCACAAGTTCAGCGTAGCTCAGATTATAGGTAAGTCACCTCATCAAGGAACGCAAATATACATTCTTGACAGGGGATCTAATGATAATATTTCTATTGGTATGCCGGTGGTCTATAAGGATGGGATTCTGGTTGGTAAAATTATTGAAGTCGGTGACATCTCATCAAAGATGCTCTTAATAACGGATTCAAACAGTATTATCGGGGGATATGTCCAGAACAGTACGAACAGTCCCGGTGTCGTGGTCGGAAAACTTGGTTTATCTTTGGAGATGCAATTGATACCACAGTCGGAAATAGTTGAGGTCGATCAGATTGTCGTAACATCCGGAATTGAAGAAAACATACCGGAGGGACTGGTGGTTGGTCAGGTCAGTTCGATTGTGAATAAAACAGAAGAATTATTCCAAACTGCAACAATCCAGTCTCCAACGACCTTGGATCGACTTCAAATTGTTTCAATTATAATTGAATAATATGTCGAAAAACTTTTTTATATTTTTTGTAATTGTTTCAGTACAAATTATTCAGTCCAGTTTTATCGATCCATTTACGAATGGAATTCCTCCAATAAACTTGAACCTGTTATTTTTAACTCTATTGGCATTCAGGCTAAATCTAGTTCCACTATTATGGTGGTCTTTAATGGCCGGAGCTCTGCAGGATCTCAATTCAATTCTTCCTTTTGGAACATTCTCTGTTATTACTATAATTACTGTAATAACTCTATATTTTTTATTGAAGAATCTTCTTACTAACAAATCATTATTCCCATTTATTCTAATGTCTGTTGCAGGAACCATTATCTTCAACTCGCTAATATTACTTGCGTCATATATTCTCTATTCTTTGGGCTATGAAGGCATCTCACTTTATCAAATACCACGAGTCTGGACAGGTATTATTCTCCAGTCGGTAATAAACGGTCTTTCGGCTTTGATTTTATTTTTAACACTCCGTTCATTTACGAAGCGATTTCAAAATCAATTCTTAGTAAGAAAATAGAATGAAACGTTTTAACCCATTTGATATATATGGCAGTTCGGAAAACATAAGGGACAGTCATGTCGGCAACTACAGCCGTAATTCTTCCCTCGGCAATGACTTACCCGATTCTAAATACAGTTCAACTGCATTAAAGGTATCCGTTGAATTATCCAAATTACGGGTCTTTTTTCTGATTCTTCTTGTAGGAATAATTATTTTACTTTTAAGAAGTGTCTGGTTCCAGATTTTCAGAGGATCATATTACCGAGAAGTATCAGACGGAAATCGTATCCGCATTGAAACGATTAAAGCTAGGAGGGGAGTAATTTATGACCGTAACGGAGAATTACTAGTTAGAAACATACCTAATTTTGCTTTAAATATTATACCTGCGGATCTTCCGGATGATAAAATAGAAAGACAGCAGACGTATGAATATTTAGCTCAAGTTCTGGATATTCCGGTAAATGAAATCCAAACTGCGGTTGAAAAAGCGCCTTCATTTTCTTATGAACCGGTTACTTTAAAGGAATATATTGATTATAATATAGCACTGCAGCTTCAAATTATCAGTAAATCAAAGGCCGGAATTTCATTAACGATGCGTGATAGCAGAGAATATACATACCCTGAAATTGCGGCACATTTGATCGGATATACCGGAAAAATTTCTGAAGAGCAATACGCCGGATCATTAACGGGAGAATATTTGCTGACCGATTATGTCGGGAAGACAGGTATCGAAACTTACTATGAAGAATTATTAAAAGGAATAGACGGCAAAAAAAGAATTGAGGTTGATTCGCTTGGTAAAGAAAAAAAGATTGTTGCAAGCCAGGAAGCAAATTCAGGTGAAAATTTAACATTAACTATTGACATTGGACTACAAAAAGTTCTTTTTGATAGCATAACTGAAATTACCACCCGCATTGGCGCACCGGGTGGATCGGCGGTGGCACTTGATCCGCGTACCGGAGAAGTATTAGCGCTGGTTAACGTCCCAAGTTATGATTCAAATGCGTTTATAAGAGGATTACTGCCGGAAGAATTCAATAATTTACTGAATGATCCGTCAAGACCATTATTTACCAGGACAATAACGGGTCAATACCCTTCGGGATCGACTATTAAGCCGGTAATTGCTGCGGCAGCACTTGAGGAGGGCATTATAGATGGATCAACATCCGTGTTAAGTGTTGGTGGGTTTGAGGCAGGACCGCAATTTTTTCCAGATTGGAAGGCGGGTGGACATGGACAAACTGATGTCAGAAAAGCAATTGCTGAATCTGTAAACACATTTTTTTATCTTATCGGTGGTGGGAATGAAGAAATTGATGGATTGGGGCTTGAGAGAATTGTCAATTATGCGAAGCTATTTGGAGTTGGAGAAAAAAGCAATATTGATCTTCCTGGTGAGTCGACCGGATTTCTACCAACTGAGGAATGGAAGCTGGAAACAAAAGGGGAACGCTGGTATCTTGGAGATACATACCATTTGGCGATTGGTCAGGGAGATATTCTTGTAACCCCCCTGCAGGTTGCTAACTATATGGCAGCCATTGCCAACGGCGGAACATTATACAAACCATATCTTTTGCAATACGTAACGAGCAGCGATTCAAATATATCTTCAAAAATCCAGCCGAGTATTATAAGAAACAACTTTGTTAAACCGCAAAACCTTAAAATAGTCAGAGAGGGTTTACGACAGGCAGTCACCAGCGGAAGTGCGGCCGGAATGCAAAGTTTACCGGTATCATCCGCAGGTAAAACCGGAACAGCTGAGTTTGGGGTAAGTAATAAAACCCATGCTTGGTATGTTGGTTTTGCACCTTACGAAACTCCTGAAATTGTTATTGCTGTATTGATTGAAGAGGGCGGGGAGGGCAGTTCAGTTGCGCTTCCTGTCGCTCGTGATGCTCTAAACTGGTACTTTAGAAAGTAGATAATGAATTCACTTGACAAACTGAGTCATTTTGCGTATCTTTAACACTACGTTTAAAAAGAAGTGCAAATTTAACCTGTTTTAGCGAAATATAATGGAAGACAACAATACATTCATAACGAAAGAAGGGCTGGAAAGACTTAAACTCGAACTGCAGAACTTAAAAACAATCAAAAGAAAGCAGATTGCAGAACGAATTCGAGAGGCAAAAGAGTTGGGTGATTTGTCTGAAAACGCAGAGTATACAGAAGCAAAAGAGGAGCAGGCTTTTGCCGAAGGAAAGATAATTGAGATTGAACATGTTATAAAAAATTGCCAGGTTATTGAATCTGACAAGATTTCTGACACTGTGACTGTTGGTTCTAAGATAAAAATTTCCGCTGATGATAAAGAGTTTTCATACACAATCGTCGGATCAAATGAAGCGGATCCGGCAAACGGCAGGATATCGAATGAGTCACCAATGGGAAAAGCATTCTTAGGCAGAAAAAGTGGAGATTTGATTGATGTAAAAATACCCCAGGGAATAAGGAAATTCCAGATAATATCCATAGACTAATTACGTATTGATAAATACCCCACATTTGTGGGGTTTTTTATTTGAAAAAACACGTGTACAATGTTATAATAGTTTGGACAAATAATCTAATTAAATACACGATTTTATGGAAAATATTGATTATCTGGACGAAGAGACCACCAGAAAACAAAAGCTGGAAAAACTGCGCGAGCTGACCGAAACTCCCTATCCATCGGTAGTGCACAGATCACATATCATTAAGTCGGTATTGAATGATTTTAAGTCGCTTGAAGAAGCAAAACAGGAGATTGTAATCAGCGGACGTTTAAGAAGTATACGAAAGCATGGCGGGTCAACTTTCGCCCATTTGGAAGATGAATCAGGAAAAATTCAAATTTATCTAAGAAAAGATATTGTTGGTGATAAACCTTATTCATTTTTTGGAGACATTGTTGATGTTGGTGACTTTATTGTCGCAACCGGTACAGCATTTGTCACAAAAAAAGGAGAAAGTACTATACTTGTTTCCAGTTTTGAATTAATTTCGAAAGCACTAATGCCATTACCGGAAAAATGGCACGGCCTGAAAGATATTGAGACAAGATACCGAAAAAGATATCTGGATTTATTATCTAACGACGAAGTAAAAAAGATTTTTGTAATCAGAAGCAAGGTTGTTCAGTTTATTCGAAATTATTTTACGAATGAAGGGTTTGTTGAAGTTGATACTCCGATACTTCAGCAGGTTGCGTCAGGCGCAATTGCAAAACCATTCAAAACACATCACAACGCCCTGAACACTGATTTGTATTTAAGGATTGCGCCGGAGATATATTTGAAAGAATTGATTGTGGGCGGATTTGAAAAAGTTTTTGAAATTGCGCGATGTTTCCGCAATGAGGGGATTGACTATTCACATAACCCTGAATTCACCCAAATTGAATTTTATTGGGCATACAAAGACTATAAGGAACTAATGAAATTTACCGAACAATTGCTGTTCAATATAGTAAAAGAAGTCACGGGATCAGCTAAGCTAAGTTATAACAATAGTGAACTGGACTTCACTCCACCATATAACAAAGTTGATTACCGTGAAGCGCTAATCAGCGGATGTGGCGTGGATCTGGATGAATATGATGAAAGCAGCATTGTAAAAATTGCTAAGGAAAAGGGTCTAAGAGTTGAAAAAGAATGGGGCAAGGGTAAGATTGCCGACGAACTATTTAAAAAGTTTGTTCGACCTACTTTTATCAATCCGACTTTTATTATTAATCATCCAATTGAATTATCTCCTTTGGCTAAGCAAATTCCGGGACGCCCAAACTACGTTGAGCGTTTTCAGATTGTAGTCGGCGGTGCTATTGAACTATGCAATGCCTACAGTGAACTTAACGATCCGATTGAACAGGAAGAAAGATTTAAACATCAGTCGCAACTGACAAAAAAAGGGGATGAGGAAGCGATGAAAAAAGATGATGAATTTGTTGAAGCGTTGAAATATGGTATGCCGCCAACCGCAGGATTTGGCATGGGTATAGACCGGTTAGTTAACGTAATAACTAACACTCACAGCATCAAAGAAGTTATTCTGTTCCCGACGTTAAAACCAGAATAAATGAACAGGCAGGAAGCATTAATATTTTTAGAGCAAAATATACAAAGTAAAAATCTGATCAAGCATTCCTTGGCTGTTGAAGCTGTTATGAAAAAACTGGCACAGCATTTTGGGGAAGATGAGGAAAGATGGTCGCTAGCCGGTTTACTGCACGATATTGACTACGAAACCACAAAGAATGATGAAGAACAGCATTCAATAGTGGGCGGGAAAATGCTGAAAGACAATGGTTTGGATCTAGAAATTGTAGATGCGGTAATTGCGCACAATGAAATACACGGCACACCGAGAGAAACCCTGATGGCTAAATCATTATTCTGCTCCGACCCAATTACCGGACTGATCGTTGCATCCGCACTGGTAATTCCGGAGCGTAAATTGGCCTCCTTAACAGTTGATAATATACTGAACCGCTTCAAGGAAAAATCATTCGCCAGGGGAGCAAATCGCGAAACAATCAGTAAATGCCATGAGATTAATCTGACTTTAAATGAATTCACCGCATTATCACTTGATGCGATGAAACAGATAAGCAATAATTTAGGTCTATAATTATGAAAGTATTAATAGCAACAGGCAACCCGGCAAAAATACAGGCATATACTGAATTACTGTCGGAATTTAATATTGAGGTGGAAACTCTAGCAAGTCTTGATATTAAAGATTCCTTTGAGGAATTAGGACAGACATTTACCGAAAATGCGCAGGGGAAGGCTATTTATTATTACCAAATTGCTAAAATCCCCACCATCGCGGAGGATTCCGGTCTTGAGATAGATTATCTCAACGGCGAACCGGGAGTTAAATCCAGACGCTGGCTTGGTTATACAATGTCAGATGAAGAAATGCTCAGACTTCTCAAAGAAAAAGTACAAAATATCCCTCCAAAACATAGAACAGCACATTTTACAGCGGTTGCGTGTCTGGTAAAATCGCCAGATGAAATATATACTGTCCATCATGCAATCCACGGTGAATTGACTGACAAAGTACATAAATATTTTCGTCCCGGATTTCCATATCGCGCATTGTTTATTGAAAGGACATACAATAAATACCTCTCTGATCTTACGGCAGAAGAATACGAAACAATTGACAGCCGAAGAAAAAATATTGAGGAAATAATAAAATATTTGTAAATATATGCTGGACATCAAATACATAGCGGAAAATAAGAACGAGATTGAAAAATCTTTGCTGAAGCGTCTGGCAAAGAAAGAATTTGATTTGGATAGAATAATAAATCTTGATATTGAACGCAGAGCAATTCTGACTGAAAAAGAGGAACTGCAGGCTAAAAGAAATAAAGCATCCAAAACAAAGCCGGACCAAAAAACCGTTGAGCTGATGAAAACCGCAGGCTCGGCAATTAAAAAGCTGGAGATTAAACTTGATCAGGTGGAATCCGAATTCAAATCTCTGATTGGTGCGCTTCCGAACATTCCTGCCGAAGATGTGGTTGCCGGTGGTAATGAAAATAATGAAATCATCGGTACCTTCGGAAAAAAACCTGAATTTGATTTTAAACCGAAAGATCACGTTGAGCTTGCCACTTCACTTGGTTTGATTGATTACAAGCGGTCGGCAAAAATGTCCGGATCGGGATTTTGGTCTTATACTGGAACCGGAGCGTTACTTGAGTGGGCGCTGTTAAACTACTTTATCGACTATCACAGGGCTCATACTGATTACCAGTTCGTAATTCCTCCCTATCTTCTTAATCAAAATTCCGCATTTATTTCCGGGCACTTACCGAAATTTAAAGAAGATTTGTACTGGACTGATGATGATAAACTTTGCTTAAATGCAACGAGTGAAATGATGATGGGAAATTACCATGCCGGTGAAATACTTGATAGCACAAGTTTGCCACTCAAATACTTCGCACTCTCTACCTGTTTCAGAAAAGAGGCGGGTGCCTACCGGACAGAAGAGAGGGGAATGGTACGCGGGCATCAGTTCAATAAAATAGAAATGTTCCACCTCACAAAACCTGAAGAATCATGGCAATCTTTTGACGATCTGGTTAAACATGCAAAGGAGCTGGTTGAAGGTCTGGATCTGCATTACAACACCGTGCAATTAGCAGCAGGAGATACTTCAGCGGCAATGGCAAAAACAATCGACCTAGAGGTATGGATACCTAGTATGAATACTTATAAAGAAGTATCCAGCATTTCGAATGCTTTGGACTACCAGGCGCGACGCGGTAATATCCGGTTTAAGGCAGAAGATGGTAAAAGTATATTTGTTCATACATTGAATGCGTCAGGTTTGGCAACCAGCAGGATATTTCCCGCGATTCTGGAACAAAATCAACAGTCGGACGGTAGTGTAACTGTTCCGGTAAAACTCCAGCCATACCTCGGCGGGATGAAAATAATAAAGCAAAAGTAAAATATGCCTGAAAATCTATCCTGGGTCGAAATTGATTCAGAAGCTTTTAAAAACAATTTAAGCAAATTTCGAGAAATTATCGGACCGCAGGTTTTACTGATGCCGATCATAAAAAGTAATGCCTATGGTCACGGAATCCTAGAAATTGCTGCACTTGCATCTGATTTTGGTGTTGATTACCTGGGTGTCGTAAACGGAACAGAAGCGCTGCTGATCCGAAGTAAATCGATAAAGACGCCCGTACTTGTTCTAAGTTATTATGCAAAAAACCAAATCGAGGAGTTACTGCGCGAAAACATTGATTTGGTTGTTTATGACATTGATACGGCAAAAGAAATTTCAGATATTGCAGCAAAAATAAATATAGTAGCGAAGGTCCATATAAAAATAGACACGGGCACATCTCGTCTCGGTATATTGGTACAGGATGCTGTGGAATTCATTGAATCCTGTTCTAAACTAAGTATGGTGCAGATCGTCGGGGTGTTCACTCACTTTGCAGATTCTGAAAACAGCGATTGGACATTTACGGACGGGCAAATTGAAAAGTTTCGTGATCTCCTATTTTCACTTCAAAGAAGCAATATTAAAATTCCTATCCCTCACGCTGCCTGCAGTGCCGCGACAATTATTTCTGCTAATTCACATTTTAATATGGTTCGTGTCGGAATATCTATTTATGGTCTGTGGCCGTCGCAAAAGAACAAACAGATAGTCCAAAAGAAATATCCTGATTTTGATATAAAGCCTGTACTTTCTTGGAAAGCAAAAATAATCCAGATTAAAAACCTGCCCAAAGGGACTCCAATCGGATACGGATGCTCCTATAAATTGAAAAAAGACTCTACAATTGCAGTTATACCGATTGGTTATAACGAGGGTTACAGCAGAATGCTTTCCAGTAAAGGAATTGTATTGGTGAACGGGAAGAAGTGTCCGGTAATTGGAAAAATATGCATGAACCTGACCATTATTGATGTATCAGTTTGTGAATCTGTAACAGTGGGGGATGAAGTAGTAATTATCGGCAGACAGGGTAAATACGAAATTACCGCCGATCAAATTGCCGAACAGACTAAAACAATTAATTATGAAGTTGTTACAAGAATCAATCCACTAATTCCGAGAATAATTATATAATGTTTTACGACGCTTATGAAAAGCGATAAAAAAATCAGGGTAGGGGTGATCTTCGGTGGAAGATCGGGGGAACATGAAGTGTCCATTGTTTCTGCTGAGAGTGTTATTAATTCCTTGGATAAGAATAAATATGAAATTATTCCCATTGGTATAACCAAAACTGGAAAATGGATTGCCGGCTCAACTGCATTTGAAGCTTTGAAATCCGGTACAAAGAATATTTTGCCGAAATACGAGAAGCTTATTACTCCCGATTCAAGTAAAAAAGGTTTGGTCCCTGTATCAAGCAATAGCACCGGGAAAAATGGTGTTTTGGGTTTAGATGTAATAATACCGATTATCCACGGACCATTCGGCGAGGACGGTACATTACAGGGATTATTAGAACTTGCTGATATACCATATGCTGGAGCTGGCGTATTAGCTTCATCCGTTGCGATGGATAAAGTTATATCAAAACAATTATTCAAACAGGCGGGATTGCCCGTATTACCGTCAGTCAGTTTTTTGAGAAGTGATTGGAAATCAAATAATAGAGCGATAATCAAGACTATCTATAAATCGTTGAAATTCCCGATATTTGTTAAACCGGCTAATTTAGGATCATCAGTGGGAATTGGGATGGCAAACGATGAAAAAAGCCTGATATCGTCAATTTTGGAGGCCTCACGGTATGACAGGAAGCTATTAATTGAGCAGGGATTAAAGAAGCCGAGAGAGATTGAAATTAGTATTCTTGGGAATAATGATCCAAAAGCATCAGTGCCGGGCGAGATAATACCCTGCAATGATTTTTATGACTACGATGCGAAATATATAGACGAGAAATCAAAGGCAATTATTCCGGCTAAATTATCTAAAACAATCACAAAACAGATAACTGCAATGGCAATTAAAGCATATAAAACTGTCGATTGCAGTGGAATGGCAAGAGTGGATTTTTTGATTGATCATAAGACAAACAAAATATATTTAAACGAAATCAACACGATACCTGGCTTTACATCCATCAGTATGTATCCTAAATTATGGGAAGCTTCCGGTCTTTCATATAAAAATCTGATCAACAGACTTATTGATCTTGCATTTGAAAGATTTAATGACTCCAGGAAATCGCTGACATCATACAAACCGAAAATAAATTGGTATAAACAAAGTAAAAAATAATGTTCCGCATAAGCTCGAGATCCAAAAGACAAAGGGGATTCCGCAAAAGAGAAATAAAGGTCGTCAACAAGCCGGTATATAAAAATCCGTACTTCAAAAAGAAGAGACCTGGCATTATTTTGCGACTCTTAAACAAACCGAAATTAATCATTATGTATTTGTGCATTGGGGGATTGATCTACCTGTTTTTTTATGCACCATATTTCACGATTAAAGAAGTCGAAATCAATGGAAATCAGGAATTATCATACGATACAATCAGATTTGAAGTAAACAAATCATTTATTGAAAGGCGATTTTTTATATTCAAGCAGAGTAATCTTTTCATGCTGAATTCAAATAAGTCCAAGGAGCGTCTTTGGGATACATTTGTTTTAAATAAAGTTACGGTCACAAAAAGATTTCCAAATAAATTGGTTGTAAATCTGGAGGAAAGAATTCCTAATCTGACCTTAATGACGCAGAAGTCTTTTTATTACATGGATCGTGAAGGAGTTGTCACGAATGTAGTTCCGGAAGCAGAGATCAAGGAGTATTTTCCAAAAGTTGAGGATTTGAATCAAAGAACAATCAAACTTAAGGATAAAATCATATCGAGTGACCTGGTTAATGCTATATTTATAATCAAAGACTCATTCAGTACTAAAACAAATACTGATATTGACCGTTTTCTTATACCTGAAACTACCTGCAGTTCAATCCAATCTGATGATGAAAATGATCCTGAGATACTTGATAATATAAATATATCAAATAGTAACACGAATAAGTCTGCATTAAATACAAATAGAGCGATCAAAAACTCAAATGCGGCAAACAATTTAAATAAATCGCAAACAAAGGAAATAGAATGTAATTTAGTTCAAGCAATTCAGGATATAGCAGTTTTAACCACAGAAGGCTGGAAGGCATATTTTACCATTAATGACGATATAGCAACTCAATTGGAAAGACTAAAAGTATATTTGCTTAAGAAAGCAGCAGACAAAGAAACAAGAGAGAATATTGATTACATTGACCTGAGATTCGGAGAAAAGATCTATATAATGGAGTAGATATTGGTTTGCTATATATATTGTACTATTCAGACGTCATAAAAGGTATATTGTACGACGCCAAGCTTATTAAACAATAAGGGGGCTAATAAGCTCCCCCTTTCTTTTATGTGTATTTATTCAGTTGTCGTACCATCAAACTCTTCATCTTTTTCTTCCGCTTCTGTTTTAGTAGCGCGTACGATTCCGTCCTTATGATGCGCTGGCGAATAGATCGTATATAGTTTCAACATCTCAGATGTGGATGTATTGATAATATTATGTTTAGCTCCAGCCGGGACAATTACAGCACTTCCGTCCTTCACCAGATACTCATTGTCGTCAATTATCACCTTCCCCTCTCCCGATTCGAACCGAAAGAACTGAGTATTGTCTTTGTGTGTCTCCATGCCGATTTCTTCCTTAGGCTTGAGCGCCATTAAAACTAGCTGACTCTCCTTTGTGGTATAAAGCACTCTGCGGAAGTCTTCATTATCCAGTGTTGCTTTTTCTATATTATCTGAATATCCCTTCATATTAGTTTTTTATTGTTTGATAATAGACTTTTTTCAAAATTAAGGTAAGTATTTCATAGGATCGTCCGGTAGACCATCAATTCTGACCTCAAAGTGTAAATGCGCTCCTGTACTGAAACTTCCTGTTCCCGGTGATCCCGGCATACCTCCGGTCGCTCCAATTATATCGCCCCTGCGCACAAACTGGTCCGGAACTACATCAATTCTGCTGACATGACCATATACAGTAGCGAGTCCGTCACCGTGTACAATCAGAATGTAGCTGTAGCCAAGTCCGGAGTCCTTCGCAATTGCAACATAACCTGAAGCAGCTGCTTTCAGCGATGTACCCTGCGGTGTTCTAATATCTATTGCATTGTGCTGGAACCATCTGATAAATGGATAGTCACCGCAATGGAAGCCGCATGATATGCCCAAAGAAGGGTCCACAGGCCAGGATAATGTTGCCGTCCCGGCGATGATTTCTGCACCGTTACCATCGTATTCCCCTCCCTCTAAACGGGTGCGCATTTCTCTTTCTAAGTCGGTGATTGCTGAATTTGCCCTGTTCTGTTCTGACTTAACTTCTTCAACTAATCTTTGGAATTTATCTTCATCCATTTGCGTCTGATAAAGCAGCTGGTCTTTATAGGATTTTTCCCCTTCCAGATCCTGCCGTTCTCCTAAAAGCTGATTTTTTTCCTGCTCAACATCAACTTTCTTTTCGTCTAAACTAACATTCTGCTGGATCAGACTGTCTTTAAGGGTTTTTAATGTATCCAAGGCATCCTTTGTTTTATTTCCGAGCTCTTCAATATACTGCAACTGAAGAAAATAATCTGAAAAGTTTTCGTTGGATATTACAACTTCTAAATATGTCTTCTGATCATACTCATACATTTCGCGGATTATTTCACCTAAATCCTCTTTCTCATTTCCAATTTCAGATGACTTCTCCCCTATTTTGTACTGCAGATCAGTGATTTCAAGTTCCAGTTTTTCAATTGCAGTCTGCTTGGCAAGGATATCAGTTTCTTTTTTGTCTATTCTTTCACCGATTAGCGAAACCTCATTTTGTATTGTTGCCTGTTCTCTTTGCTTCAGAGCGATATTTTTTTTAAATGTGTCGATTTTTTTCTGCAATTCGTCAATTTGTTCCTGTTTTTCATCGATTTGCTGATTAATTTCCGTTACAATTTCTTCCTTTTTTTCGTCTGTGATCGGAACCTCATCTTCGAGTGAAGCAAGATTTGGAATAAATAAAAAACTGGCGAAAAATAACGCCAATCCGATAATTTGCAGGTTTTTGTTCTCTGTTTTTGTTTTAAGCCAAAATAGCATATTCGTTATTTTAGTAACTTCAGTATACATTGAATTACATATTTTGGCAAGTAGCAATACTGTGTCTTGACAATTAGCATATATTATTTTAATATTTCAATTCGCTCTGAACTGTGTTCTCAAACGAGAGGCTGTTTGTATGCTGACTTCAAAGCTTCCGATGACCCTGACGTCGGTCCCCGAGTGCGTCCTTGCAGTTCGCGACCGCCTGCCACAAATGGCGGTCAACCTGAGGCCGGATCAGCGGCCCGTGGAAGAATCTGCGAAGTCCGGGTTTGAAGCTCTTGATAGCCATGCGCCCTACTGCTACTGGATGGACAAAAGCGTCTTGGAGTTCATTCTTCAGCTCAGGAAGGGCATGAACGTGGCCATGCTGTTTCAGGACCACGGCGGCCGGATCGGCTACATGATCGTCCGGATCAAATCCATTTACTGGTCCCGCGACGGCGGTCCGAACTACCCCCGACTGGATTTCGACTGGCCTTCCGAGGCGGCCAAGTTCTTCGAAGCCCCCAATTTCTGGGGATCCTTCATCCTCGCGATCGCGCGGGTCAGTCCCAGCTTCGAGTCGTTCTTTCTTCGCGACGCCTTCTGCGAAAACTTCCTCACGTGCGTCAAATGCCAGCGCTTGGATGAAGTGCGGTAGACGTTGCTCTTGCACGCCCTGATTCACAAGCGGGGCTTTTTTTATTATGCGAATTTCAGCAGAAAATAATTTACTATTTTAAAATGCTATTTTGTATTCTTCAGTGAATCCCTGATTTCCCGCAACAACAAAATTTCCTCGGACGGAGCCACCGGTTTTTCCTCTTCTTTTTTCCTCAGTCTATTTATCTGCTTAACAGCAATAAATATTACAAAAGCAATAATTACGAAATCAATAATTGCATTTATAAATAATCCGTAATTCAGATTAACAGCATCGGTAGTATCGGTTGCTTTTTTTAATGTGATAAATAAACCGTCGAAATTTACGCCACCTGTCAGAAAACCAATCGGCGGCATTATAACATCTGACACAAATGAACTGACTATTTTACCAAAAGCGGCTCCGATAATTACACCAACCGCCATATCCATGACATTGCCCTTCAGTGC
The DNA here is from genome assembly GCA_041664365.1 of Patescibacteria group bacterium. Classification (NCBI taxonomy): domain Bacteria; species Patescibacteria group bacterium. The sequence goes on along the minus strand of JBAYKW010000001.1, from coordinate 220,074 downwards.
AAATTTCTTAAACTCCTGCAACATACAATTATTTATTAATTCTTAGTTTATATATTATATTTTGTCTTTACAACCTGCGCTCCGCAATCAAGGCAATTTGGCCGATGTACGCACACAATACTGTGGCACTTTTTGCAGGTCCAACGTTTTTCTTCCTTCACCATAAATTTCTGAATCCCCTTCTCCTGAATGTATTGCAAGTTCTCCAGCATACTCATTCCGTAATTTGTTCTGTACCTTTTATCCAGCTGCTTTAATCTTCGGCACGGATACTTATCACACTCAAAACAGAAAACAGACTTTTTACCTTTGTGCTCTTCGCAATATTTTAGCGTGCACTTCCGGCAGAAATTAGGCTTGCCACGCCCGTCCATGCGGCAGCCAGGGCATTTATTTTTCTCCCGCAAATAACCCAGACAGATTCCGCAGTTCATACCACACGGAGCGATTAGTTTTGATTTTAATTTATTCATATTGTGCCGCAATTAAATACTAACTATGTGGAAAATTATTTCCATACTCTTTTACTATTTATTACTTCCTTTGCTCTGAACGCTTTTTCTAAATCAATTCCATACATATTTGCGATTTCTAAAATAAATATTAATACATCAGATAATTCGTTTTCAACGGAACCGACATCGGAATTACGGTCAATTTTTATATTTTCAGCTTTTCTCACTGCTTTAAATAACTCACCGACCTCTTCACCAAGCATCAAACATTTTTGAATTTTAGATTGATCATTAAACCCTCGCTCCATCACTATTTCCCTTACATATTGCTGAAAATCCTCTAGCGTCGGATGTTTTTTCAGGTTTGACATATAATTTCAAATACTTAATTGTTAGCGCTATCTTGCTTTAAATCTTAAAACCGTTTTTAATTTATCCGATGACACTTTTCTGGCATCTGACAGATATATTTCACGGTGTTTTCTTGAGATTCTTTTTAAATCATTATTTTCAGCAAATTTCTCCATGATTTCGAAACTAGCCGGCTCATTATCATAGCTGCCAATATGTAACATTTGAACGCATTTACCATCATTTATTGTTTCAAATTTAGCCTTCTCAAGGAGCTTGAGCGGTTTCTTTTTCTTCGTTTTCTCCACAATTTTTGAAAAAAATTCTTTTGTCACAAAATCGGGCTGTCTTATCATGAGGTTGAAAACCAAAGTGCTTTTATCCAGTTTGGCGATTCCTTTCTTTTTTGCTTCTTCGGTAATGTCCCACACGCCTTCTAGCGGATAAACTGTATATTCAAAAAATCCTTTTGGTGCAAAGCCACCTTTCTCCGACATCCGTACACCATAAGACAAAGCATACAAGACCTGAATATATTCTCCAAAAAATTCACTATTCGGATTACCCTGCCCCGCGATTGAAAAGAATGAAAATTTTGGTATATCAACAATTTCCGGTTTAGCTTTCGGCAGATAGAATTGCTTCTCCGCATTTTTCCATACATGTTTCATGTTAGTTTTTACTAATTTTACGATCTGTTTTTATTCCGAGTCGTTATTATATATATACCGAAAAAAATACAATATAAATAATAAATAAAAAACAACAAGAAAAAACTATTCCTTAATATTTCAACTAACTGCTGCCCAACAAACAATAATACATATAATTGATATATACTGATGATTATTAAGGAAATACCTAAAATCCATACAGCAAATTTATGACCCCGGAGCATCAAGTAAACAAACAGACAACTAAAAATCAACCCCAAAAGGTAAGGCTCAAATATTGTACTACTCTGTAATCTTAGAATAAATCCAATGTTTACAAATTGTTGATAAATAGAAAATAATAAAAAAATCAAACTCATAACTAATAAATCTTTCCTTACTTTAATATTCATACTCTTATAAAGTTTATTAATAATATATTTAAAAATTGTTCTTATTATATTCTGCTATACCCTTCTTTTTTACCACATCTGTAATATCCGACCCCCCTCCAAAGAGTAAACATTATATTCATAAAAACTCTTTGGCGCGAAACCGCCTTTTTCCATTCATATTTCATATTATTTTTCACCTTTCCATTCAGAAAAAAATTCCTCAAAATATTTCTCCATAAAATCATGGCGGCTTTTTGCCATTTTTTTAGCTGTTTCCGTATTCATGTGATTTGCCAGTCTTAGTAGCTTATTTATGAAATGATGCAGTGCGGATGGATCATGCGTTGAGTCATCATATTCTTCACCTTCCGCAAACGGTATATCAGGATCCCACATGGGAATTCCATGAGCACCATTGTAAGTAAAAGTTCTCCCGATTCCTATTGCGCCAATACCATCAAGATTATCCGCATCCTGGACAATCTTCGCCTCAATATCGTGAACAGTAATTCCCTCCTTTGAAAATGCGTATTCTTCGTGAAACTCAATACAATGCAAAATTTTATTCTTCTGCTCATCTGTAATTTCTATTCCCTCAAGAAGTTCCTCAACTTTATGTAAAGAATCCTTTGGTAAACATGGTTTTCCAGTATCATTCTGAATTATTCGGTGTATGTCATGAAGAAATGCAGCGATTGCAACTACAGTCCTGTCTCCCCCTTCCATCTCCTGCAACTTCTGGGCGAGATTCAGTGTCCGCTTGAGATGATAAATGTCATGCCCGCTTGTTTCCTTGTGGAACATTCCATATATTCGTTTTTCCAGTTGCTCAATTACTTTTTTCACTCTAGTTTTTCCTTTCATCAAATAATTTACTGGGGAAATATACCAGTACATCAACGCCTTTCAGCTCAATCATTTCATAATCCGCACGTAGCATCAAAGTAAAATTCCCGTTTGCCATAATGTACTTGCTTTTGAATTCCTGATAGTCGTCTACTCTGAAATCAGGAGCTCCGCGTTGCGGACGAGTAGCATCCGGTTTCCTGATTTTTATGACTTTCAAAAGCCCAGCCTCGGTTTCAATCGGACTTTTCAGAATTATTGTTTTCCCAGTCTTTGCCAATTTTTCATCTGTAGCTTTGCCAAGTTCGCGGGTATATTCAATCAGATCCTGATATTCTGCCTCATCTTTAGCAAAAATAGACAGATAATCTATGGTAACCGGAAACTCATCGGTATTGGCATTTACCGCCTCAATACCACGTTCCGCAATATATTTAATAATTTTATTAAACTTCCAATGGCGCATGAACATCCACAATCAATAATTATCATAGACACTTCTATTGCAGTTATTTTAGCAAATATTAGGGTAAATGAAAATATGCTAGGATAAAAAAAGCGCCGGGCAACCAACCAGGTATACGGCGCAACTAATCACGTTAATGGAACTGAAGGTACAAATCCCTCCTCCTTGAGATCGGCAAGCAATCCCTGAATCACCCCCCTTACGGTTGTAGTCTTTTTGAGCAGATGTGCCTTGGCGCCGGCGAAAACCAATCCGTTGGTTACATCGCCGTTGTATGCCATCGTCAGCCTTTCAGCAATGCAATAGAGCGCTTGTTCTCTTTTGCACGATTTGAGGCAATGATAAGGGCACACGACTCTTGTTGCGACATTACTCGCCAACCCACGCACGAATGGATTGACGATAGCTTTGGCCGGCATCCCAACCGGGCTTTTGATGACCACCAGATCATCTTCTGTGCAGTCCAGATACATCTGCTTGAAATTCGGATGCGCTGTACATTCATCACAAACGACGAAACTGGTGGCTATCTGCACACCGGATGCTCCCAAGCGAAGCATGCGGGCCATGTCGTGTCCGTCGTGAATTCCACCCGCAGCGATTACAGGAATCTTGATACCATATTTTTGCTGATATGGTTCAATCACCTGTAAAACCGCAGGAATGATTCTTTCAAGACAGACATTCTCAGGATCAGCCAGATCCGCAAGCGAATGGCCCAGATGTCCACCGGCAAGCGGTCCTTCCACGATCACTGCGCCAGGTACCCGGCCGTATTTGCGGTCCCAGTTGCGCAGAATCAGATTGGTCGCGCGCACATTGCCCACAATGGGAACTAGGGCTACTTCCGTATCCTCAACATGACGCGGGAGATCCATCCACAAGCCGGCGCCGACCACCAGCATGCGGACCCGTTCTGCAACTGCCGTTTTGACCAGTTCCCGCGCGTTACCGAGCACCTCCATGACATTGACCGCGAGCGGATCATCAACAGAGTCCCTGCTGTCCCGAATCTCCTTGACTAGCGCTTCATTGGCGAGCTCGACAAAGTTCCTTGTCTGGCCAAGAAAGCAAATGCCGGAGGCCGTACTGATACATCCTTCCTTCATGGCGGGCTTTTGAAGCTTACGTGAGACGTAGAGTCCCATTGCTCCCTGGAGGATCGAGTTTATTGCTACCAATTTCCCGATCCTGAGCGGTTGAATGATTTCCATGTCTCACCTCCTTCACGGTTTCTGTTGTTCTCAATGTTCACTCAAGCATTTTGAGTAATAGCAGTATAGCACATCATTTGGATTATTTTGCAATAATAAAAGACCAATTATAAAAAAGGCCCTATGTTAGCTTAATTATTTAATTACGGGCTCAAATCGAGGCACCATTTTTCCGTCTATTTCTAGCATCTCGATGAATCTAGACAGAGGCCTGACCCATAAAGCATTCTTACCGAATTCCGCTGATTCATATAGCGCTCTATACACAACCAACTCTTCGAGCGTTTCGTTATGTATTGCAATTCCTAAAACCTCATACTCTCCTCCCTTGTAATGTTTGTATTTTCCCGGTTTTATTTTCATGATATTAGTAAAACAACCAGTTAAAATATGTGGTCACATTTTGTGTGGCTGGAGTGAATTCCGAAGAGGATGAGTGATTCAGTTCGTAAGTCGATGCTATGTTATTATTTTTAAGAAATGACAATATTGCATAAATTCCCGGTGCTGAATCATAATGTTCGTCTCCATTTTGATAAACATCCGACAAATTTCTTTCTGTAATAATTACTTTTGTTTCGGCATCATTGATTGATCCCTGGGCTATATTTTGATAATGGGAAAAATCTATTGATCCGATTATTATTGTTTCTTCATCAATGGTTTCCGAAATCTGCGTAATAAGACCATCCACTTCATTTTTAGTGAAACTGGAACGGATAAGCAGTGGAACAATTTTAGTGTTCGGCAAATAATATTTGATATACGGAACAATAAATGCAATTGCGTGATCATTTTCAACAACCCGGTCGTTTATTTCAACGGATACTCCAGCCAGTCGATTTATCATTTCTTCTGATGCAGGCAATGTGCCAAAAGGAGTCTGCCAATCGTTTTGTCCGGTTATAGCCCCGCTACTCCCGCCCGAATAGTGGTTCGGTCCGATCAGAATCACAGTTTTTGGATCCGTATTTCTTTGAATACAGCGGAAAAATTGATCCACTAAACCACTTGCCAAGCTGTGATGGGTGGTAATACCGGCTCTGAATCCTTTATCACAATCAGATGTAATCTCTAGCTTGTTCAAAGAAGCATAGAAATCATCTGCAAAAAATTGAGCTGAATTCATTTCCTGCTTTACAGTATATTTTTGTGTGGCTCGCGAATCGCTGACTAGCCAAGCCAAACCGGCAATAATAATTAAAATTACTGCCGGAAAAGATTTTACAAATTTTTTGCTAATCAATTTCAATTTGGGATGACTCAAATAACATGTTGATACTGCTTTTTGCCTGAAAGCCCTGGATCATCGCCGGCTCTGCCCGAAATACGCCTTTGTTACGCACGCGAGCATAATACACAATCGGTTTGTTCCAGGTTTTCCATAGCAGGAAACTAATTTTTTGGCCGTCAATTTTGTATGGCCAACTGGAATCAAAATCCCCATTGAACATACTTTGATATGGCCTGCTTACAATTGCCAACCCAGCCGGGACATAATCTGTTACCTGGTAAGCATCATCAATCGCATTTGGATTAATCGTGCCATTCAGCGTAATTTTTACAATATCTCCCTCGCTGAATCTGTTTGCGTCTGTCCTGCCAATGACCGAATACGTCCGGTTGATTGCGATTTGTGGGTCAACTGTAATAGTTTCCGGATTAGCGAGTTCCTGATAATAACTGATAACACCGACAGTGCCGGATATTCTGGTGAATGACAGATCAGCAAGCTCCTCATTTGAAACTGAGACGGCATACCGCTCCGCTTTTTGCAAGGCCACATCTTCACTACGGTCACCGACAGTATAGTTGAAACTGACCGGCTCATTCGGTAGTTTTGGAATAGCCGATTGCAGATACATCAGTTTTTCTATATTAATAAGAATATCCTCCGGCCAATTGTCACGCACGTAGGAAAACAACTGCTCTTCGCCCTCCTCCCCGATCCGGCTGGCAAGTAGCGCGGCCAGCATAGTATATTGCAGATAGTCATCTTCATCCTCGCCGATCTTTATCCTCAAGTACGCGTCAAACTCCTCTGCAGTCTCGCTGATAATCTTCTTATACACAGTACGCGCGTATTCACCGGCACCCAGTCTTTCAAGCCCCAATGCCAGATACAGAGATTGTTGATTATTTACACTTTGGTTTTTTAGTACATCAATTATGGAGTTTAGCACCGGCTCACCGAGATTTGCCAGGCCGTATAATGACCAGACCACTTCATCCAGTCCCGCACCGTTATCGGCAAGTTTCAGATTAAAATAATTTGTTAAATTACTGCGATCAAATTCATCTGGAGCAAGACCAGCAAGGTTAGCAGAAAGCAGTATTTCCGATGAGGAATAAGGCAGTATACCGATACCACCATCCGATCTCTGATATAATCCTCCATCAAATTCCGGCAGTGCCTGCTGATCCCCGAAGTACGAATTCATGAGCGAAGCTGCCATGTATTTTGCATAACTTTGATCTACCCGCTCCCCCCACGAATAATACAAGCCCATTAAATCCCGGTAAAAATAACCTCTATTTTTATCCATGAATTGCAATGTTGTCTGCCCGTTTGTATTTCCCGGAATTGAGATGTTTTCCGACAAAGTACTGAAACTGACTTTCTCATGCTGCCAATGACTCTCTACAACGCTGGTTTTTTTAACAATCGCGTCTTCCAATTCATTTATTTTTCCGCTGACCACTATCTCATAGTCCCCCTCTGGCATTATCGGAAGATTGATCTCAGTCGGATTAAATGCCGTTCCATCCACAGTTTCGTCCAGACCCAGCGCTTCATTTTTTAACTTGAATTCAACAACATCTCCGTTCGACAGGCCGTCTCCGTAGGCCAGTAATTCAATTGTCGGACGGTCGCCAACAAGATATTCCTTTGCCAGATTTGTTTCAACAAAGAAAGGCAGTGACACCGGAATCTGTTCTGTGGTCAGGCCGACCTGGAGATTGTCGCTGATTGCCTGTGCTGTTACCCGCCAGGATGTTATGTCATCCGGCAGAGTGAATTTTACCGTCGCTCTACCCTGGTTATTCGTTTCTACCTCTGTAAACAGGATAGCATCCTGGAAATTCTTTCTCGCGTCGCCTTTGTCATTGTGGACATAGATATTGGATGCGATAAAGGTATGATACTGGTCAACTGACAAATTATAGACAAAAACTGGTGCTACTTTCTTATTGATAGTTTCTACCATCACTCGTTCATTATTAGCATTTAGAAGCCAGTCACCAATTTTAATGCTTTCAGCTGACTGCCAGCTACCATTAACCCATAATATATGATTCGGTGTAATCTCCAGAGTGCCGTTGATGATCAAGTATTCATCCACCAGATGTTCAAAAGTTTTACTGATATGTGCCGGAACCATTTCAGAATTATTTTCAGATGAACGCGTTAAGATCCGGTCATTCTCTTTAATCTGTTCAATTGGCTTGGTCGTACCATCGGCCATTAAAATTGGCGTCCCCTGTACAAAACAGCCCCCGCGCTCCGCCGCAAGATCATATGAAACCTTTTCGTGTGAAACGTAGGTCTGGTAAATTCCGCTACTGACCGATTCATATATTTCAGAAATCGGATTTGCAACATCTTCACGCAAACTGTATATGGCTTCATCCACCAGATTCAAATTTACTTTGGCAGAAACCGGTTGTGCGTCAACATTTTTCGTGTTAACAGTCAATACTACATCTTCTCCCGGTTCGTACCTGGCTTTATCCGCCGTAACTTGTAAATCCAGGACCTGGTTTTTGGAATCAAATACCGCCTGCACATTATCGTAATAGTATTGATTTGATGTCTCATAATTTTTTCCGTCAAACCAAACACCATTCACATATGTATTCGGAATATTCTGCTCCTGAAATGTGAAAGAGTAATCCGGATCCTGTTCAACAGAGTAATTCAACAGACCAAGCTTCGCCTGGTAGTAAAGATAGGAATTGCCCGGCACGTTAACCGGAAGTGTAACATCCTGTTTATAGAGGGAGAAGTTTGCCTGCTCATTCAGCAGGTATTCTTTATCATCCGTATTCTGCAGAGACAGATTAGTATCAGATGACGAATAGTAGTTAATACCGTTCCATATTCCTCTTGTTAAGCCTATAGTCCTCCCGGCAAAATCCGTATATTGCAGATCTATTTCATATTCCTGATCATCCTCCATTGTAAAAGAATAATCAGCATTACCCTGTTCATCTGTAGTGATATTAACATCCTGAATTGGATCCGCATGCCTGTTATATGAATATGTTTTTCTGGTCACTTTGTTGATAAAATCATAATACTGCCCTGTTTCAACCTTATCATATATTACTTTCTTAATTTTGCCGGTAATCTGATGATTCGCAACCGGATCGCTTAAAATCATCTCAGACCAGATGTCGTAATCATCCGCGTTCATTGCCGCGAAATCCAAATAATGCAAATCAGTATTAATGGTCGCTGTCTCGTTATTTGTGTCCGTTTCAACATCTAACCAGATATCGGAGTTGAATATTTTGTATTTCAGTGAAGTGGATATTTCCGCATTTTCTGCGCCGGACGATGATATCGTAACATAGTCAGTATGCGGGTTATCATATTGAGCTGTCGGAGTTACCTGGAATGATGCATTCCCCGATTCATCAGTAGTGACACTGCCAGATCCGTACATGCTTCCATAGCTAGTCTCAATATTTGGTACTACAGTTCCGTCAAAAAATTCTGATTTAATATTGATGTTGTTCGGTTCATCGATTACCATTACTTTTTTCTCACTCGTTGCTGATAGAGTGTAATGCGGTTTAACGTACTCCTCCACATATACCTGCTTTGTGCTCAGTAACGCCTCACCGACAAAAACATTCAGCGTGTAATAACCCGGCTCCAGATTACTGAACGAAAACTCACCGATATAGGTACCGCTGGCATTGACCGCGACATTCGCTTCGGCAATGTTTATTTGTTCATAGCTGTAAGGTTGATAATCATATCCGTTTAATTTTACAGTGATATTACTCGGTTGATCCTGCCCGTCACGAGGCTTCGCTAAACCCCAGAATTTTACGGTATCTGTTTTCTGGTAGATCGGCCGGTCGAGATATAAATAATCCCAGAATTGCGTTGTGTTATTTTCTCCATTCCAGTCACTATACCGGTAGTAACCGTATTCGCTGGTTGCTGGAATTATTATCTGCTCACCACCTGGCCCGGTGATTGTAAAATAATATGATTTATCCGGGTTTGCTGTTTTTAATATATCCGGCGTACCGAAAAACGCCACACCTTGTATGTCTGTCGTAGCCGACAAATCATTTTCCGACAATGAGACTGTTGCACCGGCAACCGGCCCGTGCGTATCAACATTGTTCACCCAAACCAGCGTCTTTGTTTCGCTGACAGTGCTGAAAGCGGACTGGTTACTGACCTGAACCCATGATTGTACCGGCTGACCATCAATAATTGTTTGAACTATATAATACCCTGCCGGAATACTTTCCGGGAAAACCAGGTAATTATTATAAGAATATTCTTCCGGAGCGGCGGAAAAACGCATTACTTCCGTCAAATCATCCACCGAATATTGCTGGTTTCTGCGGGCATAGTAAGCCCAGCCGGGATATGTCAGATACGAATTGAACGATTCTTTGAATTGGTCAAAACTTTCAAACTGGTAAAGTACAAATTCGCGCTCAGTTCCCTGCGGAAAATTATAAACCTCAAACACAGGTTCTGATACAGAATCAAAACTGTTCAGTGTTTTACTGAAATTAAAATACTGCTCCGATGCTGAACCGCTGTTATCACTGGTTTCAAATTGAAATACGTAATCTTCCTCCAAAACGTTGTCAGTTCCATTAAACGGCAAGCCGGCTTTAATTTTTACCTGGTAAAGTTTTTCTGATTCAAGCTGTTTCGGAACAAATACCATAGTCCTTTTATGCTGTTCAAAAGTCCCTTCCACTGACGGGCTGATTTCAAAATATTTTTCAAAATCGTAGAAAGTATCAGTAGAAAAAGTAATTTCAATTCCTGAATCCGACGGCACTGATGTTGTCTTATCCCCGGGCAATGTGTGGACAATCTTCAGCGGAGTTTTTATCTGATACGCCCAGCTGTATTCTCTGCCTTGTTCTTCATTTGCGCCCGCTTCTGTATTCACCGCTGTTGCAACTTTGAACTGGTAAACTCCTCCATCTTCCAGCTGAACAGCCGGAACGATCTTAAATTCATTTGCATTGATTTCCTGCACGGCGAATTCCACCTGCGGTGTAACAGATAGGCTCTTTTCTACCACGTTTTCTGTTATTGGTTCTTCACTGGTCAGAGTGAATTGAGTATCTTTGGCAACACCCAGCCGATCCTGATTATCCGCTGTCAGGTTGAAATTATTATCGGCAAATTCCAGGCTTACCGGGACAAAAACAGGTTCATCAGCAGTTTCATTTCCGTTTTTATCTCCCAGAAAATAAAAAATGCCGTATAAAACTACGGCAACTAATATAACAAATGCAAACGTCGCGATCAGCCAGTTGTAACTCCACTTTGGTTTAGCTGGCTGTACGGGTGTTTGATTTATTTCCTGCATAAATTTTTCGTTAAGTTTTACATTGATTTAATTATATCACAATCATAAACAAAGCACATTATTCCATTTTATCCTGTAATTAGCGGATATTGCCCAAATATGTTTGACCATTAATAAAAGAAAGTCTAAAATGTTTTTACGTTAGAGGATGCGTTCGTTGACAGAAAACTTGAAACGAAAGAGGTAAAAGATGAAGAACGCAGCACGGCTCTTTTTTGCCATGTTGAAGTTCCTGCTCTGGTCCAGCTGGTCGCATGCTGTCATCGCCGTTCTGCGTGAATTGGCGAGACAAACAACGTCTTTCTGGGCTGTGCTTTCGGGAAAGAAAGTCCTCAACTTGGTGCTGATCAAACCGTCAAAATACGACGATGAGAACGGCTTTGTCTGGCAGGACTTCCGGGGCGTGTATCCCAGCAATACGCTGGCGACGCTTTACAGCCTGATTCAGGATGTGAGGCAAAATCTGCGACTGGGAATCAAGGTGCACATCGTCGTCAGAATCTACGACGAGGCGGTGGAGGCTGTTCTGCCGAGCAGGATAGCTTTTCTCTGCCGTACCCTTCCCGGACGTACTCTGGTAATGCTGGCCGGTGTTCAAACCAGCCAGTTCGTACGAGCTTCCGATCTTGCGCTCGAGTTCAGGAAACGGGGAATTTCCGTGATCATGGGCGGATACCATGTGTCCGGAATCCTGAAGCAGTTTCCGCAGGACGGGAGCGCGGATAACATGAGAGCCTACAAGGAACTGGGTCTGAAAGCTCTGACCGACAATGGCGTGGCGCTGTTTGCCGGTGAAGCAGAAGGCAGGATGCTGGGATTGCTGCAGGACTTTCTGTCCGGCGGTCTCAAGCCGACATACAACTACGTCGACGATCCGCCGAGCCTTCTGGAGGAACCGGTTCCAATGTCCATTGCGGAGATTAAGCACCGATTCGTCTATCCGAACACCAGCACCATCGACGCGTGCCGTGGATGCCCATTCAACTGCCAGTACTGCACGATCTGGGTAGTCCAAGGCAGGGTGATTAGGGCGCGAGGCGTTCAGGGTTTCGCGGACGCGATCCGAGCCAACTGGAGATTGGGCATTCGGGTCTACTTCCTGACTTCTGACAACACAGCCCGAGATCCTTTTTGGGAAGAGCGCTTCGACACGCTGATCGCCATGCAGAAAGAAGAAAGAATCCATATTCACTTCCTGATGCAGGTGGATACCCAGTGCCACAAGATTCCGCAATTCCTAGAAAAAGCGGCGCTGGCCGGCTGTTCGATGGCGTTCATCGGGATCGAAAGTCTGAACCCTTTGAACTTGTCTGCGGTCGGCAAAGGCCAAAACCACGTGGAGCAGTTCCGGGAAATGATGTCTGCCTTCAAAAAGCACGGCATCGCGACCCACCTTGCCTTCATGATCGGCCTGCCGCACGACACGCCGGAATCAGTGCATAAGGACGTTCTTCAGCTGATGGAGCTGGAACCGGATACCGTGTCGTTTTTCATTGCCACACCACTGCCGGGAGCAATGGATCACAAACGGCTGTTCCTAGCCGGTGTACCGATGGATTCGGACCTGAACTCCTTCGACTCATTCTCACATCCGGTCATAGATCACCCGCTGATGACCCGGGAGGAGTGGCTATCCGCCTACCGGTCTGCGTGGGAGACGTTCTATTCCACCGAGAACATGGTACGTATCCTCAAACATACGGAAAGGCAGGATTACTGGAAGATCTTCTGGAACCTCGTCTGGTACAAATACGCGCTGATGGTGCCGAAACGCCATCCGATGGTGGCGGGTTTTGCCCGGGTGCGATCCCGGCATTCGAGGAGGAGCAGTTTTCCTCAGCTCAATCTGTTCCAGTTTTGGGTCTACAACACGCGTGAAAACATCCGCCTAGCCCGGGAGACAGCCCGGTTCCTGCGGATCATGCTGGAAGTGTGGCTACAAACCCGTGAACAGGGCAAGATCGAGGAAGAGGTCATCCAGCTGGTTGAAAAGAAGCATGCGGGCCATTGGCCGAACCTCAAACTCTCTGAGCTAAGGAGTTTGTATAAATCACATGGTCATAAGGTACCAAGTGGTTTACGACTGGCCAACATGCGTACTTCAGCCAGAAACACACGGGTGGACATTGAGGAGCATTGGCGGATTTTGAAACACAGAGTTGCCCACGGAAGGATCTGGCTACTTTTCAGCGCCAGAACAATCCGTTTCGCTCATGCTGACCTAGCGCTGTTTTCAGCATTTCTCAAAGATCTGCTGCATGCAAAAAAACCGCGCTGAACGCCGTTCATTCCCCACACCGCACCAGCAATCTTTGCTGAATGCGGTTTTTTTATTTGATCAAAATATTTTACCGTTGCAAATCATACGACTCCTTCAACCATCCGATCAGTTTTGAATTAATATCTGCAGACGATTTAATATTCATGCAATTCTTATAGCATGTCGAGGAAAGTGGAACACAGTTAACAATGCTTTTGTCTTTAATTGCATGATTCAGTGCAATCCGTATTTCAATTACACCATCTTTTTTTGGCAATATTGCTAAAAAGTCATACTTGCCGAACAAATGGATACAGCAAGGAATTGATATTACTTTGAACTTGCCAACTTTGTTTTCAATTACTTTCAAAAGATTTTTATATAAACTAAAAGCCTCCTGCTTGTTCTTAAAGTGTTCACTCAGTGGTTTTGTCGCACATGAGTGCTGTTGCCCGGCGCGCTGAAACACCCTTTTGCATTTTGGACATGTCCACATAATATATTTACAAATTATTTTTTTATAATATCGAAATCCAGTATTATTGGAAGATGGTCTGAAATATTGGTATCAATAAGCTCAAACTTATTAACTTTGATCTGATCATTAACAAAAATATAATCCACGACATTTTCTCCTTTATCTAAACCATCATCAAATTTAGGCCTGGTTGTTTTTATTTTATTTTCAACAACTAAATTTCTGAATTTTCTGTTGATAATTTTAATACTGTTTGTCTCCGGAAACAGGTTAAAATCACCGACTATTATAGTTGGCAATTTTTTCCTTAACGCTACTTTAATTACATATTTTGACTGCGCGAGTGATCTTTCGCTATCCTGCTTATCTTTTGAGTATGTTCCGTGCACATTGATAATAATCAATTTTTGACCAGCGATATCCAAATCAACAACCTGTAGTGCCCTTGAATTATCCTCTGTTGCAAAGTTCGTGCGGTCTTTATCGTATGAATACGCTTTATAATAAAATTCGTTTGTTGCTTCATTAATCGGAAATTTTGAGATAACCTCATTCCCCTGTTCTATGTAACCGCCAAAATCTCTATGAATCTTTCCATCCTTCGTAAAATCTCTAGCAACAAAAAGCGGACCGAAAAAAGAATACGGCAGTTCTTTACCGATTATTTTCTCGATATGTTCTTTTGAGCGGTAAATATCATAAACTGATTCATCCAAATTTCGGATAATTTCCTGAAATGCAACTATATCCGGATTCTGTGATTGAATAAACTCACCAACTTGTTTTGAGTTGTCAATCTTAATCCCGACATTTAAGCTGATAATCTTCATTGGTTACTTTTTGTAATCATTAATTCTAAATACATGCGGATTTTCAGGCGATGTATCTTTGGAAAGCAAAATGAGTTCCGCGTTATGAAAATAGAAATCTTTCAAAGTTTTCATCCATTCCAGTTTGTAAAATTCATTATACATCATCATACCTGTGTCGCCATGAGTAACCAACAGTATATTTCCTTCCGGGTGGGCTATGTGTAGATCATTGATTACCCTTTTCCCTCTTTCAATCAGTTGTGGAAATGTTTCGCCGTTTTCCGGATTAAGAAAGTAGTCCACATGTTCCGAAATAATTACATCCGGCGAGCACATCGGGATAATGCTGGAATGCGGAAGCCCGGTCATAACGCCGAAATCCCGCTCAATTAGGTCTTCGATAATTTGCGGCTGGGGACCGCCGGCTTCAGAAGCAATCAGTTCTGCCGTATGCATGGCCCTTTTTAAGGGAGAGGAATAAATCTGATCAAAGTTTATTTGGTGCTCTGCGATCCTCTTCCCGACCGATATTGCTTCCTCAATCCCCAGACTGGTCAGACCCATGTTTCTCCTGCCGTTCAGGATTCCCCTCCGGTTATCCTCATCCTGCCCGTGCCGTGCTACGTAAATATTCAGCATATATTTATTAAATTAATCTTTTATCCCAGCGCAATCAGTATGCCACCAATCACCGCCAGTACCGCGCCAATCCACGCCTGTAGTGATATCTTTTCACCCAAGATAATAAATGCCAGTAGCAGAGCAAATACTACGCTCAGGCGGTCAATCGGTACAATCTGCGACACCTTGGCGTTTTTCAGCGCAATGAAATAGAAAAGCCACGACACCGCTCCGGCCACTCCGCTCAAAACAATAAAAAGCAGTGCTTTGTGATTCGTCAGAACCGGTTTGATATCAACCAGCTTGCCTTGAATAAAGATTATACCAATCAAAAAAAGTGCCATGACTACTGCCCTGATCGCGGTCGCGACATTTGTATCAATCCCCTGCAAACCAATTTTTCCGAAAATGGCTACAAGCGCCGCGCCAAAAGCCGAAAGCAACGCGTAAATTATCCAAACATTATCCATATTTTTTTTCAAACTGATTTCTAATCAAAAAGTATTAAAATTATACAACGTATTTAATCATCATCCAAAAATGACTGAAGCTTCCGGCGATTACAAAGAGATGGAATATTTCGTGCATCCCGAACCATCTGGTACGCGGAACGTATTTGTCCAGCGCGTAAAAAAGGCATCCAGCAGTGTACATCACTCCACCAACAAACAGCCACGTCAAAGCACCGGGAGAAAGCCACTCAGCCAGTGGGCGAATTGCAATCAGGAGCATCCAGCCCATTCCGATATACATAACCACGGAAAGCCAGCCGGTCATTTTGATGCCGAGACTTTTCATAATTATTCCAGCGATTGCAATAGCCCAGACAACACCGAAAATACTCCAGCCCCATACTCTCTGGGGCATCAGTAAAGTAATTGGCGTATATGAGCCGGCAATTAAAAAATAGATCATGGCATGATCCAAACGCTGGAAAACAGTTTTAACTTTCGTTTCCTGCGGAAAAAAATGATACAACGTGCTGGTTGTATAAAGAATTATTAAACTGGCGCCGAAAATAGAAACACCAATGACATGTACTGCCGTTCCCTTCATTGACGCAAATACAACCATCAGAACCAAGGCAACAACAGATAAAATCGCCCCAATCAAATGGGTTAGTGCGCTGAGCGGTTCATTTTGTTTTTTTGGTTTCATACTATTATTCTTCCTCAGGAAATTCGTAACCATCCCCAATTACAGACATTATCACTTGATTAACTTTTTGATCCGTTTCTGGAGTCCGCTGACTACGCGGAGGGATTATTTCTATTCTTTCACCGCGATTCATCACAGCCCATTCCGCGCCCAGTTGTTGCGTAATTGCGTATTCCCATTCGTCCGACATCGTTTCAGCTTCGCTGTACTTATTCGCCTGTGTTTTGAACACATATTCCGTCTCATGGCCCGGCAGACCGAAGCGGATAAATGCTTGCGGTTTTCGGTCCCGATCTACGTTTTGCTCGCCTTCAATTGACATTTTTTATGAAGTTTAATTACCCTATTCAAGTCTATTGTAGCTTAAATGGTTTGCCGTGACCAGGAATGATATAGTCAGCCATTTTTAGAACTTTTTCACGGCTCATTCTCAAAATAACACCGTCATTCAGATACGGATCTTTCAGATTGAGTAAACTCATGCGATCAGTTTTCTGCTCCTGGCCGTCTTCCCACCAGAAGAGATCCGCGACGATTGCTACCATGCCGAATTCCTCAGTTTTAACGAGTACTGCCGAGTGGTGATGGTCGTGACCGGGTGTAGGAATTATTTCTATTTCTGTTCCGGGAATTTTACCTTTATGTTCGGTAATTTTACCGTCAAAAGAATAGATGCTTGAGACATCCAAAATTTTTGCGTTCTCAAATATTCCAGTGAGTAAACAATGATCCAAATGGGTATGAGTCAAAACAACAAAGTCAATATCAATCGGTCTTAAATTTTCATTGTTCAGCGCATCCAGCAGGCGCTCCCGGTCCATACCGACATCCACGAGAATATTTATATTGCCATCACGAACCAGCGTAACTGAAGATGAGGCGTATTCATCTTCGCCTTCATCGCGAACATATCCTTCGATAATGGTTGTTACTGTGCTCATGCGAATTCTTTAATAATGTTTAATCTAATTTCTTCTGGATAAAAATCAATATTGCTAATATCTTCAATCTTACGCCACTCCAAAAAGTATTTGTTACTTTCTGATTGCCTTTCTTTTTCCGGACTGCCTAATTCCAGATTACCAGCATATTTTGAAACTAGGAATATATGTTGAATTCTCCGATCAGCATCACTTTTTACCTGCCAAAGTTCTTTTCCAATTTTCACATCTAAATTTGTTTCCTCTTTTACTTCTCTGATCAGGGCAGATATATGATCTTCTTCCGTCTCAACACTCCCGCCGGGCAAAACAAAATATTCACTGCCATTTTTTATCCTATGGACTAACAATATTTGTTTATCTCCACTGATAATCACTGCTGAAACTCTTTTTTCTGACATATTTAAAAGTTAAATAAATCCGCAATTAATAAAATTATCCCGGCACCCAAAAGACACCCGGCCATTTTGCCGACTGCTGATTTCAGCATAGTACGCTCTTCCGGTATCAGCTGTTGGCGCAGTTTTTCCGCCGACCGTCCCTCAAAGATGCCCGCGATACCGTCCGTGATGGCATTGCCAACCACTCCACCCATAACCGCGCCAGCCACCCCGGCAAAATGTCCGCCGAATATCGCCATCACGGCGAGAATGCCATTATCAATCAAACCGAATATAATATCTGGTTTCAATGATTTTAATTTTATTTTAAACGGCAACAATGAAACTACGCAGATAACGGATAATAGAATAAGAATAATTCCGGTCCATTCAGAATGATCAATTGAATAAAAACTTACTGCTCCGATGATTATGCAAAGCGTAAGTATATTGACGATGGAAGAAAAAGCTTTGTGGCGCATATTGGTAAATTTCAAATTACTTTTTAGATCGTTTATAAAATTTTGCCATGTACAAAGTGTTATGGAATTTCCCTCCAAAGAAAACATCATCTTTTATCTTCCCCTCTACGACAAAGCCCAAAGATTTATATAAATTAACTGCCGGAATATTATCCTCATAGACGTTCAAATAAATTTTATGCAGTTTGAGCTTATTAAAACCGTAATCAATTATCCAGGTCATTACTAATCTTCCTACGCCTTTTCCGCGGTAATCAGCATCACCGATGGCAACAAACAAATCCGCATTTTTATTTATCTTGGATATTTTAGACAGTCCCATGAATCCAACCGGCTTCGTTCCGTCACAGATGGTAAAAAAACGTTTTTCGTCAGACTTTTGATATTCGGCAAACCACTGTTTTTGTTTCCTCAGTGTTGTCTCTTCCCAAACTTCCTCACCAGTAAACTTGTTTACCTTATGGTCATTCAACCATAAAACACGGTACGGAATATCTTTCGGTAAATGTTTTCTGATTTTGAGCATAAATTACTTCTTATTTATTTCATATGCAATCATTTCCGCAAGTTTCTTATGACTTTCTTCCGTCATATGAACTCCGTCAGAACCAACCATTAGTTTACTTGCGTCAATAAACGCACATTTGTTACTATTGGAAATTTTTGAATACACCCCAGCTAACTGTTTCGATTTCTCCTCCCCACCGGCATATCTTTTGGACGTAAGACTCTCGTTAATTATTGGTGGACATATAATTAATAATTCAGGAGATTCATCTCGAGTCAGATATTTGATTTTCGAAATAACTCTAATATAATAGTCCTCCAGATATCTACCAATTTCTTCCACCGAATTATTGAATTCTGCTTTTAATTCTGTAGTTCCAAGCATTATAATTACCAAATCTAGCGGATCATGAGATAAAAGGCATGGGACAAAATACGTACTCCCATTTCTACCCTCTTTATTCGGTCGATCATATTCAGATGCCAGTGTCCGGCTGTATAGTCCTTCTTCAATAATTTCAAAATCAGTCCCTAATAGTTTTTGGAGGCGCTTTGGAAATCTGATTTCCTCAGAAAATCTTTCAAACCTGGTTCCAGGGACACATCCCCAAGTATTGGAATCGCCATAACATAGTATTCTTTTTTTATTCATATATTTTTTTGTTTAAAAAAACCGGCATGGAATATCTCTCGGTAAATTTTTTCGGATTTTGAGCATGAATTATTATATTTATTTTAAACCTGTGACTACATTAATCGGATTACCCGAAATATATGAGGCTACATTATCTAAGGTTTTTTGGCTCAATCTTTCTATTGCTTCATTTGTTAAACCAGAGACTACATCTGAATATATTACTCTATCCAATCCCTCAAATTCCGCGCCAAATTCTGACGCTCCATCAAATATCGCAAAATTATTTTCACGCTTAATCCATCTCATAAAATCGCTTGAATCAAATGCTTTTCCCAGGGTTGTATTAACGAGAATTTTTCCTTGCATCAGATCGAAGTCCGATTTGTCCAAAATCTTTACATTCTTCGGTGTATGCAGGCCAATGATATCACTCTTCGCCAGCAGACTGCTTTTCTCCACAAACTGTATCCCCTGTTTTTCCAGATCAGAATTCCTGGTTTTACTGTTATACAAAACATTTATACCAAGACCTTTTGCTGCCTTGGCAAGCAGTTTTCCTACAACACCCATACCAAATATCCCGATTGTTTTCCCGCTTAGTTCTGAACTAAACCCTTTATATTGATTTTTTCCGACTCCTCTGAACAGGAGCAATAACTGCATGATAATCCACTCCACAACTCCCTCGTCTCCATAATCGCGCACGTTGGAAACTGTGATACCTCTTTTTGCACATTCATTCAGATCAATATTATTGGAATTAGTAGAGCAAAGGCAGATGAATTTCAGGTTCTCACACTTTGCAAGCACTTCTTTTGATATTGATGTCCGCCAGGTCAGCATGATGCAGTCAGCATCCGAGATTCTTTTACACACTTCCGCTTCATCCGCAGGATCAGAGGAAAATGTCTTTATCGGGCTATCAGAAAATTTCGCAAGTTTCTCAACCGCGTTATCAGAAAGTCCCACCTTGTCTAATAATACTATCTGTTTGAATTTCATATTTTATTCATATATTTTTTATAGAATTCCCCAATCAGACTCAGAATATTTATTTTCTTTTATTAGCCTGTTAATCTCAGCTCTTATGCCCTTGATATCTACAGGATTTAAGGGAATAAATTTATCATAGAATCCAGAAGCTCTATCAGGCAGTTTGACTGCTTCCTGAAATGGTTGAAATTTTGCATTTTTTGCTCTCCCATAAATATGGATATGAAAATATGGTTTTTCATTTTTTTTAAAAGCCCAATTACCCATATCCTGATAATTAACTCTCATTATTTTAATACCACTTTTGGCCATTGCGATCTTCATTGCCTCTCCGACAACCATTGTCAATCTCATCAATTCAATAGCCAGTTTTGGAGAAAGTTGCTGCCTATCTATGATTCTAACTTTTGGATATATCTTAATATGACCACCATCATTTCTATCCACATGAGGTTTCTCTACTGCTTCTACTATATAGTTTATTGACTCGTATATTAATGCCATAAATTCTATGAACACATCATTAAATAATTAGTAAAATCATTTTATTGTGGTTTCGAAGCAAACTCCCTCACCAGTGAACCTGTTTACCTTGTGGTAATTAACCATAAAACACGGTACGGAATATCTTTCGGCAAGTGTTTTCTGATTTTGATCATGTAATGCCTTGAATGTTTTAATCACAAAATAATACCTAACTTTTATTAAAGTAATAATCCAAAACCCCTAATTGCAGGGTAAATATCTTTTCTGGTGTTTCTTCAAAAATTCTCTTCAATTCAGATTTTTTTATCCAACGAATATCTCTTGTATTATCCCCCTCCTTTAATGGTGTCTTATCCTCAACATTGCAAATAAAAACGAAACCGATCCATGGTCGTCCTCCTTTTGTTTGTTGCTGGCAGCAAAACGGCTGAAAAGCGAACGATCCGTCATCCTTTGGAGAATGCGTTTTTGTTTTAATATCTGGAAAAATACTGGTTATTTTCAACCCCGTTTCTTCCTTCACCTCTCTATTTAAAGCATCATAGACATTTTCAAATTCCCTTATTTTTCCTGCCGGAATTTCCAAACATCCCGTATATACAGGATCTTCTTCCGGTTTCCACCTAGTTTGAACCAATATTTCTGTTTCTCCGTCTTTTTGCCTCTCAATAATCGCGGAAATAATCGGCAGACTGAATTTTTCCATATAACTATTTATTTAATAATCTAATTTCTTAAACGTGATTATTACATTACTTAAAAGAAATAATCTGAAACCCATGTTTATCTATTTCCTCTTCATTCCAAAATTTTACATCCTTTGTTTTCAAAATGGAAGTTACTTCCTTTTCAATTTCCCTGCCGGTATATTTTTTGGTTTTATTGTCCCATTCTTTTAATAGCAATACATCACCGGGTTGGCAGTCAAAATCAGCAAGACGAAGTTCGTATTTCTTGTCACCGTCCAGTATTTGCTGAAAATATTCCGGCCAAACTTTTTTCTCAATTTTTTTCATTTTCTGGGTATTATATACTCTAATATAAACTAATATCTATATTTACTAATAATGATTCTCATTGCAAAGTCTTAAAGACAGCCTCGGAACACTCTTTGCCAGATAATGTTTCGATCTGGCTGTTTCCAAGACAGTGACTCATATCTTGCCATATACTTTCAGGTATAGTTTCGTCACATAATGGTTGCTCAAATTCCAGATGTGGAAATGCAACATTCTGAAATGCAACAGTTTTTCCTGTATCAATATCTATATGTGCATCATTTATTGGGGAACTATCCCGACTTGTTTTTTCCCAGGCAATTTGAATACTTCCATCTGAACATTTCCTAATCGTCTTACCATCATAGTTATCCAAATGCAGAACATTTGGAATTCTATTAGAAATCTCTTCCATAATGTTTGCACCCTCTATTGCTGTACCTGGCGTCACACTTAAACCTTGTGTTGATTTTCTCAAATATACATTTTCCCAAATAAATTCGTATTTGCTGTTTACAACACGTGCTCTTACAACATCAACTCTATCCTCATTTAAATTATTTCCAGGTAAAATGCCAATCAATTTTTTTGAGTATTCTCTATATTCACGTACACTAATAAATGATCCGTCATCAAGAACAAATGTTGATAAAGGAGTTATGTTTTTTTTAATAATTGTGTTTAAACTGGGAAACACTATTGTTAAGAATATTATCAATAGACAAAAAGATGCAGCGATAAATGCATACTTAGTAGAATTTGTTGGTATATTTTTTTGTTGGCTTTTTTGGTTTGCCTTGATGAGGAAATACACACCAACAAGAAGCATGACAAATGCAAAATAATTAAAAATATTGAAGGCATACCACTCTTCAAAACGTAGCAAGTATCCTACCATATTACCACCAAACCAAACCGGCAAGGAACCTACAGTCAAAAATATTCCTAATATTGTAAAACCGCTAATTTTTTTAACAATACGTTTTTGCTCTTTCTCCTGGGTTGATTTTTCTAGCATAATATTTATTTAACAATAAAGTTTTTAATTTTTTGTTACCATCCAATATTTACTGAAAATATTCCTGCCAAACTTTTTTCTCAATCTTTTTCATACTCACAATCTTAACTTTTATTATGACTCAGAAAAAACAGATTCAAAGCGGCTATCGATATTCCGCATTCAATCTTTCCATCTGTTAACATCTTCTTTAATTCTGGCTGACTTACTTTAACTATCTCCAATATTGATTCATCATCATCTTGCCCACTGGTAGATAGTTTGGATAAATCTAAATCCGTCGCGAGGTAAACATTAATATAAGTAGATTCATGCCCTGGTGCTACGTAAAACCCACCCAGCCTTTTCCATTCCTTTGCTTCTATTCCTGCTTCTTCCAAAAGTTCCGCTTTTGCTCTATCAGCGATATCTTCATTATTTACCGTACCGGCCGGTAATTCCAGAATTGTTTTTTGCAGAGCATATCTGAACTGTTTTACCAGATAGATATTTTCTTCATTATCCAGCGCTATCACAAAGCAAGCTTGGTTTTTTTCCAGATAACCATAGATACCTTCCTTACCATCCGGCTTCAAAACTTGATCCTCATGGACTTTTATCCAAGAGTTACTATATACAATCTTTGAATTCAATTTTTTCCAGGTTCTACTCATTAGACTCATTACTTAATTTTCTTCTCATTAATATCTTCATCCCAATCAACTGTAAAAACTTGCTCACTTACTGGCCTATTTGTTTCGTCCTGCATTGCGTCCATCATCAATTTATATTCAGATGGATCGAGTTCCGGCAAATTTAATTCCTGCATTGTCTCACGAATTCGTTCTTCTAAACCATCTATTTCATCTTTATCTTCAGTCAATGCCTCTATCTCAATAATCAAACCCAAAGAATCAATATCATTTATCTCAATTTTCAATCCATTTAAAATATATGTTTCGCGAAAAGTATTTACTTCTGAACATGCCTCATAGCCTTCAACTTTTTTTTGCTCAATAAAAGCATCTAATTCTGTTAATGGTACTTCATACTCCTCTTCTTCCATCGCCGGATCAGCATATTCACCTTTCTTTATTGTAACCAATGCTGAATCCTTTCCTTCAATCAGACGAATTCGTAGAGATGTAGGATTCCGAAATAGAAAAGAGCGCATCATTTTTGAGCCCAGGTACTCTCCGTGTGCAGATAAGTATTCCTTAACTCTTTCTATTTCTTCAGCATCATCTATTTTACTTCTTTTTTCAACTTCAAACTTCATATTTACATTTGAAAAAATTAAACAACATTATTTAACCTCTCCACCACCCTCTCCTTACCCAAAACCCCCGCGACTTCAAAAGGACTTGGGGATTTTTCTTCCCCCGTCAAAGCCACGCGGATCGGCCAGAGGATTTCACCGTTTTTCAATCCCTTTTCTTCAATCAGTTTCATCAATCCATTTTCTATTTTCTCCTCGGACCAGTCTTTTTCATCCAGGCTTTCAAAGAATTCCAAAGCCAATTTTAAATTTACTTTTGTAACTTCCGGATCGGATTTTTTCCAGACCAAAAGTTTCGGGTCGTAGGAAATGTCATTGAAGAAGAATTTCACCATTTCGGGCAGGTCGGAAAGTTTTTTAATCCGCTCCTGTTCCAACACGATTGCTTTCCTCACATATTCTTTGTCGCTAATATTAATCCCCGCTTTTTCTAAGAATGGTAAAGCAAGTTCCAGGAATTGGTCGGGAGAAAGTTTGCGCAGATATTGGGAATTGATCCAGTCCAATTTATCCTTGGCGAAAACCGCACCACCCTTGTGCACACCGCCGATATTGAATACATGAACCATCTCAGGCAGAGTAAACATTTCCTGTTCGGTTTTCGGGTTCCAACCGAGAAGTAATACAAAGTTTAAGATTGCTTCCGGCAGATAGCCCTCTTCTTTATAATCATCTATCGTTACCTTGGTCTTGCGTTTGGAAAGTTTGGTTTTATCTTCATTGAGAATCAAAGGCAGATGCCCAAATTCCGGCACGGGAAATCCCAGCGCCTCGGTCATTAATATCTGCTTTGGTGTGTTGGATAAATGATCCTCTCCACGGATCACGTGCGATATCTCCATCATGTAGTCGTCGATCACGACTGCCAGATTGTAGAGCGGAGTTTTAACATCGCGTGCCACGGCAATATCGCCCATCAGCCCGGCTTCAAAACTCATATCGCCCCTGATCATGTCTTTGAATTTGATCGTACTTTCCGGCACACGATATCGGATGATTGAATTCCTTCCTTCTTTTTCAAATGCTTCTTTTTCTTCTTTTGATAAATGCGCGCATTTACCGCTATAGATCGGCGCTTCACCTTTTTCTCCCATCGCTTTTCTTTCCGCTTCCAGCTCTTCTTTGGTGCAGTAGCAATAATACGCCTTGTCTTCATCCAGAAGCTGTTTTATATATTTTTCATAAGTTGCGGTTCGTTTGGTCTGGAAATACGGACCATATTTGCCTTTTTCTTTTCCGTCTAATGTCGGACCTTCGTCCCACTCTATGCCTAGCCATTCCAAACCCTCTATAATTTGTTTGGTGAATCTTTCTTCAGAGCGTTCCAGGTCGGTATCTTCTATGCGCAGAATAAATGTTCCGCCTTCTCTTTTGGCAAATAAATAGTTATACAAAGCGGACCTCGCCGTTCCTAAATGCAAGGAGCCGGTTGGTGATGGAGCAATTCGGACTCTGACTTCTTTATTTTTCATGCTGTTATATTACTTATTTTATTTATTTTTTGGATTCCCGGGTCAAGCCCGAGAATGACAGTTTTAGATTGTTTGTGGATCTCCGGACCAAGTCCGAAGATGACATTTGTTATACTACATTGTTTGTCATTCCCGCAAAGCTTGTCCTCGACTTGATCGGGGAACGGGAATCCATGTCTTTATATTAGCTCGTTATATAAATCTTTCCAATTCGGATTTTCTTTTTGTATTAAATTAATTTTCCACTCTCTATTCCACTTTTTTAATTGC
The DNA here is from genome assembly GCA_041664365.1 of Patescibacteria group bacterium. Taxonomy (NCBI): domain Bacteria; species Patescibacteria group bacterium. Next base: position 194,339 of record JBAYKW010000001.1, on the reverse strand, counting down.
TTTTCACGATTCAATGCACTCTCCACATTTTCTGTTTGCTCGTAATAGACTAGTCTATGCACTTTATATTTCTTCGAAAATCCTTCAACTTCATTATTCTTATGCTCATATACTCTTCTGATAATATTATTCGTAACGCCTATGTAAAGCGTTCCATTCTTTTTACTTGCCATTATGTAAACGTAGTATTGGTTCATATTCTATTCGTGGATCTCCGGACCAAGTCCGAAGATGACATTAAAAATTGTATTTGACATGTCAGTAAACCCCAGTATTGTCATCCTCGGACGCCTTCGCAGAAGGTGGTCCGGGGATCCATTGATTGTTTTTGGATTACCGGGCCAAGCCCGATAATGACAGAGAGATAGCGGTAATTACATTAAAGTCGAGTCCGAAGATGACACTATTGAATTGTTATTGTATGTCATTCCCGCGCAGGCGGGAATCCATTATCTTTACCTTAATAACTAAATATGTAAAATGAATTGTAGCGGTAAAAATCCGCTTTATGCGCCATGGCTGAAGAATTAAACGGTAGAGCCACTCCAGTCCAATCTTTCGAATAAGTTTTGGCGCTCGCTTGATACTGCCGGAAATATAATCGAATGCTCCGCCCACGCCCATTGCCACTTTCACACCGGTAAAATCCGGCAAATGCGCGGCGATCCATTTTTCCTGTTTTGGTGCTCCCAGCGCAACCAGCAGTATATCCGGGGATTTTAACCGGATGTCTTCAACAAACAAAGCATCATTCATTTTACCATCTTTGTCATACCCGCTTTCCGCACCCAGAATTTTCAAATGTGGAAATCTTTTCTGTAATCTCTGTGCTGTTTTTTTTGCAATGCCTTTTCCAGCGCCGTATAAATATATTGAATAATCATTTTTCTCGGCAAGCTCAGCAACATGCCAGATAAAATCAACTCCAGTTATGCGCTGGTTAAGCGGGCGTTTCAAAAACTTCGCGGCGAGCATCAGACCAAATCCATCTGGAAGCGCAATCACAGCGTTATTCAAAATGTCCCGGAATATTTTATCTTTTTGTGCGCGTACAATGAATTCCGGGTTGGGAGTAACGATATAATTCAAGCGCGGAAAAACTACGCATTGTTCTATAACATCCAGCGCTTCCTTCATATTAATCCTACTGACTTGTACCCCTAATATATCCTGTTTCATAATTGATATGATTGTAATACGGAATAATTAGGCGATGCTCCTGTGAGATCGCTCTCCATCAGATGCACGGAGCCTACTTCCCACACGTCATCAAGTACAATATTGCTCAATAACTTTCTATGATCTTCCGACAATTGCGAACTGATTCTACCCAGAGTAATGTGCGTCAGGAAAGAACGCCGGTCTCCTTGGACAAACGGCAGATTAGAAACCTCGCTGTCAATCGTTCTTTTAATTTTTGTAAGTTCCTGCGAAACATCCAGATCAGCACTGACAATTTTCGGATTGCCCTCAGGAAATATGGAAACTCCCTTCAATCGTAATGTAAAGGGATTAAAGTCTGACAAAACATCCTCCAGTACCTGTTCAATATCATATATCCGATCGTCAGCTTGCGCGCCGAAAAATTTCAAAGTCAGGTGCAGATTCTGCTTCTCAACCCACTTCGCGGGAATTGAACTGCCTTTTAAATCCGCGAGTACCCTGCCCAGTAATTTTATAATCTCAGTGCTAGGATAAATCGCTAAAAATGCACGATATTTCATAATTTCATATATTTATTCAATTGAATTATATCACATTTTATGATATACTTAAATTCGTAATAATATTAAAATAGATACAAAATATGCTCAAAAAAATCGCTATTTTTTCAGTTGCTTTCTCACTGGTTTTACCTACTATTACACAGGCTTATTCAATCAATAGGAATAATATTCTTTCAGATTCGGAATTACTTGATTACGATTCTATGTCAATAGTGAGAATTCAGAATTTTTTGAAAGATAAAGGCAGTTATCTTGCTGGTTACATGACAGAAGGTGTCGGTGGGGCTCCTAAAACCGCGGCAGAAATTATCTTTGATGCCGCTAATTTTTACCAAATAAGCCCTAAATATTTACTAGTTAGATTACAGGTGGAACAAAGCCTGATATATGATAATGATCCTACTCAGAGACAAGTAGATTATGCTATGGGATATTCCTGCGCGGATGGACGACCATGTAATCCGGAATATATAGGATTTTTTAATCAGATTAATTGGGGTGCAAAAGTTTTTATTAATGAAGAACTTGATAAATATGGTAACCCTAGAGGATATTTAACCCGTATTGCTACAACAGGTACAACTATCAGCGGCTGGGGACCAGGCATAACAAAAATAACGCAAGAAGGTATAGCGGTTACTCCTGAAAATGCGGCAACTGCTGCCCTATACACCTATACGCCATGGGTTGGAAAATACGGCGGCGGTGCTACAAACTGGGGTGGGACATCGCTTGTTGGCAAACTTTTCCAGGAATGGTTTGTCAGACACTATCTGGACGGGACACTTGTTCAGGCAGAAGGACAGAACGGTGTTTATCTGATTAAGAACGGAAAAAAGTATCCATTCCGAAACAGGACTACTTTACTGGCTAATTATGACCCGAACAAAATAATCATCGTCAGCCCGAACGAACTTGATGCTTATGAAGACGGGCCTGAGATAAAATTTCCTGATAATGTATTGATCCAATCGCCAAAAGGAACTGTTTATATAATTATCAACGGTGAAAGACGTGGGATGACTTCTCAGGATGTTTTTGCGTATCTCGGATTCAATCCGGAAGAAGTAATCCCTGCCAGTTGGAATGAGATTAATTCAATAGCGGAAGGAGAACCGATTACAATTGATTCCGTTTTTCCAACGGGCATACTGCTCCAATCCAAAGAGACTGGCGGTGTTGCCTATATTGAAGACGGCGTCCTCCATCCAATAATGTCCAAAGAGATTCTGCAATCCCGCTATCGAAACAGAGTGCTGACACAGGTTGACCAGGCTGATATGGAAAAATATCCCAAGGGAGATTACGTCAAATTCAAGGATGGTGAATTAGTTACATCCGATCAGACAGGTATAGTTTACGTTATCTCCAACGGCGAGAAAAGACCGTTCAAAAATGGCGATGCTTTTGTTTCCTTCGGCTACAAATGGGATAATATCATCCATACCAATCAAAGATCGCTAGACATTCACCCAACCGGGCCTTCGATTAAGGTAGAATAAATAACTCACATAAAAGTTATGTCGCTTATTTTCAGCGCCATCACACCGCATCCTCCCCTGCTCATCCCGAATGTCGGACGGGAAAATTTAGAGAGGGTTAAGAAATCAGAACAGGCCCTGCATAGTCTGGCGAATGAACTTTACGCTTCAAAGCCGGATACAGTTATTATAATTTCCCCGCACGCTCCGATTTCCGAGGACACTTTTTTTATTAATGCTTGCGAAAAATTTAACTGCGATTTTGAAGATTTTGGTGATTTCGAAACTTCCTTTTCCTTCAAGCCTGATCTGGAACTTTCCGCCAATATAAAAATGCGCACTCAGGATGAGGGTATTCCTCTAAATCTGATCTGTGAATCAAAGCTGGATCACGGCTGTGCTGTTCCGCTTTTTTACCTTATGAAAAATCTTAAAAGCGTACCGATAGTTCCGATCAGTTTCAGTTTTTTGGACGTAAAGACGCACTTTGAATTCGGAAAGCTTTTACAAAGAGAAATAATGAAGACGAATAAAAGAATTGCCGTAATCGCTTCCGGCGACCTTTCTCACGCCATAACTTCCGAAGCTCCGGCCGGTTTCAACGAAAAAGGGAAAGAATTTGATGAAATGATAGTCGATATGCTGAAGAATAAACAGGAACAAAACATATTAAAATTGGATCCCAAATTTGTGGAAGAAGCTGCAGAATGCGGATACCGTTCAATGGTGATGCTGATGGGAATTTTGAAAGGGATTAATTATCGCGCAAACGTTTTGGCGTACGAACATCCATTCGGCGTCGGTTATCTGACCTGTAATTTTTTGCTTGGGTAATCAAACAAAAAAAGAGCTTAGCGACTAAACTCTTTTTTATTTTTCCTCAGGCTTTTTACCAACCAGTTTGAAAAAGTATTTCCACTTTTCTCCTTCATCCGCCAATTCTTTCGTGTCTGCTACACACTTCTGGATAAAATATTTATCATGATCCCGGCAGGCTTTAAAGACGGAATTCCTTTTGAAACTGGGTATATGTAAATCCTCAATCACCCGCAATGCCAGATCCTGCCACTGGTAAGCGGGCGGTTTTTTGCCGGGGGTTTTTTTCTTGAAAATATCACCGATATTTTCCATTTCTGATTTTTTTAACGGTGCACGGTTCATATTCAAACCAATTTATTAATATATCCAAATGTAATTTCAGGCAAAGTAGTTACCAGGTTTTTTGTCGGGTAATCAGCATTTTTATCGTTAACCAAGCCAATACTTTTCATTTGCGCAGCAGCTGCTGCCTGCATCCCGCTTTTTCCGTCTTCAATAACTACGCAATTTTTCGGATCAACACCAATTTTTTCCGCAGCCAGCAGAAATATTTCCGGATCGGGCTTTCCGCGAGAAACCATTTGTCCCGTTACAACCGCTTCAAAATAGTCCCTTATCGCTAATTTATCCAATACTGAAATTACATATTTTGTATCAGACGCCGATGCCACTGCTAGTTTAATATTCATCTCAGTCAGCATTTTTATCAGAGAGACGGATCCAGTAATTTCATCTACATGTGACTTTGATAAATTTTCCATCATCACCCATTTTTCTTTCATCAGTTCATCCAGATCAAAACTTGCGCCGTTTTTTTCCAGCAAATCTGTAAAAAATTCAGTCGTCTTTACTCCGGCATACCTTTCGGTTATCTGCGCCGGGGTTATAACAATCCCGAAACGACCAAGTAATTCACTTTCAACTTTTGAGTGGAATTTCTGCGTGTCTGATATCACACCATCCATGTCGAATATTACAGCTTTTACCATACTATGCACCTTGAAGACGTTCAATAATGGATTGTGCTTCTTCTCTTGCGCGCCTATCATCACCAATAGTTGCAAAGTCTTCTAGAAGTGCAATGACGTCGCTACGCTTTTCTTCAGGTATCTCGTTAATACGTATTGCGAGTGATTGAATAAGTGGTAGTTCTAGTACACGAACTGCTTCGTTTCGCATATAATCTAGTGAATCGTCAGGACCCAGATCACGGTGCCACTCATCGGTAACAACCTCTATCTGTCGCAAAAGACCATCCAGATCTGCCGCTGGCTCAAAATTTTCTCCAATTCTTTGAGTTGGTCGCTTTGACTTATCTTTATAGCGGTAGTATTGATCCAACATCTCGTCTCGCAACGCGATGTGTGCTTCTAGGTCGGCTGGTTCACGGTAGGTGCCTTGCTCAGGATTGCCCGCACTTGCAGCACTATCAATGAGGTGGTTCGTATCACTCATTTCTGCATCGCCAAGCACACGGTCAATTTGCGGATCGTTAAATTCATCTGGTAACGGTGGTTTTGGATCTCCCATAAAATTTAGTTAGTTTATTATGTGTTTATAATATTATGATACTTGCCACAGTACCGTATATCACAACGCTTAGAATATCCTGGAGTACGGTTGCGATAGGAGCGGTTCCCGCCGCCGGATCTCTGTGCGATCTTTGGAACAAAGTGGCTACAACCAAGGCTACTAATGGTGCGGTAGTAATAGCCAGCACCGCCGAAATAGCTATCGTAATTGATAATAAATAATTATGTAGCCATAAATAAGTCACGAATCCTGATACAACACCAAACGCTGTTCCAAATAACAGGCCGAGCAAAAACTCTTTTTTCATATAGTTCCCAAGCTTTGTCGTTCCGGACTTTAAGTCGCGCGAATAGATAGCCGTCGTCTGTGAGCCAATCGCGTCTGCGATATAGACAATAAACGGAATAAAATAGGCAACTTGAAAGTCTTTTTCCAAAACTTTCTCAAAATTAGAAGTAACAAAAGAAATGATAATGCCCAAAAACAGCCCAATAATCAGTGCCGGCGCGCGTAGCCGAAATAGCAGTCCGACAGATTCATAATCATCATCTGCGTATATCGGATCTTGTTTTTCTTGCATAAATATTTTCTTTATTTATCACTATAATTATTTATTTTGACGCATCAATTATGGCACCTATCAGTTGTAAAATTTCTTCGGCTCTTTCAGTAAAATTTTGATATTTATTTCGCAGAACTTCATTCATATTTTCTGCCTGAAATTCTTTTTCCATTTCACATATAGTTTTAATTCTTTTTAAAAAGGAACGCTCATCTTCCTCCATATCAGGATTCTGTCCATCTGGATATATATAACTATATTGTCTTATTCTATTTAGATAATATTCAAAATTCTGACTATGATAATCCTCCAGGTTAAGATCTTCATCTTCTGAATATGATTCCATTAAATCAGAAAATAGCGATTCTGTTTTTTGACTTACTAATGACTTCATTACTTCCACATTATTTTCAGACTCTTTATCCTGCCCATATGTTGGTAGTTTTGGATCAGCCATAATATTGTTTTAATACTTAATTAAGTGAAGTTTACCACATTTTAGCTTAAAAATCAAGCTACAAAACAATAGACCACCTACTATTGTGGTCTATTTTACTGACTATTCTTTTCTAAGATTACTGATCATGATGATTGCTATCAATCACCAATTCTATGAGTTACAATTTCACTTGATCTTTCTTACTATTGTTTAAATTTTCATCAAAATGTCATTCTTCGTCTTTTTGAATTTCTGCATATGCCCTCTGGACCTCATCATAATCTAGATCGTAATGTTTTCTATAAGCTATTACCATTATCTGATGTAAGATCTCTTCTGCTCTTTTTACTAATTGATTCATTTTTTCACTAATAACATCATTTCCTTCATCCTTTTTATGACGCGCTTCGGCTTCGCATTTAAACTGAAGTCTTCTTATTATATCTGTAGCATTGTCAACTTGGTTAGCAACATGATCAAAATTTACATATTCACCTTTACTTTTACTTATTGAATCAAATACTTGGTCAAAATACTGACTATATATGTCTTTCCTAGCAAACTCACCGGTAGCTCGCAACTCTGTTATATCAGCAAAAAATACTCTTATTTTTTCGTTTACTTCCGCCTCCATTGTCTCCTGATTATTCTCATCAACTGAAGTCTCGTCAGGCATATTATCATCTGGTGTGCCAGGCATTGGCATTTTTGGATCTGCCATAATATTTTGATTAATACTTAGATGACCGTATCTTAGCATATTTTAGCTTAAAAATCAACTGTAAATCAAAACCGACTGCTCAATTTTACAGTCGATTTTAACTAATAATATTATTTCCGTTTGTTGATTCTAAGGCGGATATTTTTCGGAGTTATTTCCAAATATTCATCTTCTTTGATTATTTCCAGACCGCGTTCCAGGGTCAGCTCCATCGGAGGCGCCAGATTCAGAGCATCGTCGGCTGCCGAAGCGCGCATATTGGTCAGATGTTTTCCTTTGATCGGGTTTACATCCATATTATATCCCTTTGCAGCGCTACCAATTATCATTCCTTCATATACATCTACTCCAGGTCCAATATACAGAGTTCCTCTATCCTGCAAATTGGAAAGTGAAAATCCGAGCGCTTTGCCGGTCGCCATGGAAATCATGGAACCAAAGCTGTGTTTTTCTATTCCTTCAACATACGGTTTAAATCCTGTAATGCGCGAACTGATGATCCCCTCGCCTTTGGTATCAATCACAAATTCATTACGATAACCGAGATAACCTCTGGTTGGTATTTCAAAAATTATTCGGATATGACTCAGTTCCGGACGCATTTCCAGCATGTTCGCTTTGCGTTTGGAAAGCTTTTCTATCACAATGCCGGAATAGTCTACCGGAACATCCACAGTTATCTCCTCAAAAGGTTCGCATTTTACTCCGTCAATTTCTTTGATGATGACCTGCGGTTGGGAAACCTGCAGTTCATATCCTTCTCTGCGCATGTTCTCGAGCAGAATAGCAATGTGCAATTCTCCCCTGCCGAACACTTTATAGTGATCTGTTGATGAAAAATCAATCTTCAAACCGACATTGATCTCCAGTTCTTTCTGCAGGCGTTCTTTTATTTGCCTGGTAGTAACATACTTTCCGTCCTTTCCCGCAAATGGTGAATTATTAGCGAGGAAGTCCAAAGAGATTGTCGGTTCGTCCACCATAATAGCTGGTAGTGCCTCGCGATCTTCTTTTTCACAAATTGTTTCACCAATAAATATATCGGGGATGCCGGCAATCATAACAATATCTCCCGCGGAGGCCTCAGGTACTTCCTTTTTCTTTATACCCTCAAATGTATATATTTTTGTAATCTTATTTGAATTGGTCTCACCGCCGATCTTCTTGATAAATACACTATCTCCGACTTTCAGCTTGCCTGTGTATATTCTGGAAACAGCCATACGACCCAGAAAATTATCATAACCCAGATTAAAAACTTGTGCTGCCAAATCCTTTTCTTCAAATACTTCTGATGACGCCGGCGGTACTTCACGCAAAATTAAATCCAGAAGCGGAGTCAGATCCTTCGCCTCATCTTCCATTTTTAATTTGGCTAAGCCGTCTCTGCCGATTGTGTATATCACGGCAAAATCCAGCTGTTCGTCAGATGCGCCGAGACTCATAAACAGTTCAAATACGGCGTCATGCGCCCAGTCTGGTCTCGCTGCCGGCTTATCAATCTTATTCAGAACAACAATCGGTTTCAATCCCAGTTCCAGCGATTTTCTCAATACAAATGTGGTCTGGGGCATCGGACCTTCCTGAGCATCCACAACCAGCAATACGCAATCAATCGAACGCAATACCCGTTCCACTTCGGAACCGAAATCAGCATGTCCCGGGGTATCCACGATATTAATTTTTGTGTCTTTGTAAAAAACCGACGTATTCTTGGAATAAATCGTGATTCCTCTTTCCAATTCCAAATCATTGCTGTCCATACTAACGCCTTCTTCAACCATGTTGCACTGGCGCATCAAAGCATCCGTCAAAGCGGTTTTTCCGTGATCAACATGAGCAATGATCGCTATATTTCTAATTTCCATATTTTATTAAAAAAAGTCGCGCAAATTGCGACTAGATTGATTAACTCGTACAGTATGCCTGATAACGATGTTTCTGTCAACTCCTGACGCATATTGCCTAATATTGCGCTATCTAATTGTTAATCCATGTGCTTTATTTTTCTGGAGTTATAAACCGGTTTTTTTCCGTAAACGGCAATCCCCCAGTTGATATATTTTTTTCCGTCCACTCCTTCATCATGCCAGCGTTTTTTTAGCTCTGCATATGCAAGATATGTGCGATTAAAAGATGAAGGGTCCTCAAAATATATTTTCTTTTGATCATAACCGATAACCACAACGTAATGCCCGTCCGTCCAATTTTCCTCCCAATTTACTTTTTTCTTATTTGTCCAGGCCTGAAGCGGTATAATTATCGGAATTTTATTATCGATATATTTTTTTATATCATCTACCATCATTTCACCGGCATATACATTTAACCCGAACTTTTTAAATGCTTTCTGTATTTGAATAACCGATGTGCCACTCTGATCTGTTCCGACTGATTTAATTGTATTATCTTCCCGCCGGTCAATGCCGTAATACTCCAAAAGAGATTGGACGACGTTTGCTCCGCAGTCCCATTTATATGTTTGCCGAATTGACGGGAAATCTAATACTTTCAAGTAATTTAGGAATATTTAATCTATTTAGTCATGACCAAAAATACGACATAACCGACATAAATCATGATCATTAACACCCCCTGCCATCTTTCTATCGTATGGCGCTTTCCGATAAACATAATCATAAAAAGAATCACGCTTGCTACAACCGTCATTATAATATCTACATTATTTGTGGGGCTGAAAGGGAGTGGTCGAATCAAAGCACTTACACCCAGAATCCAGAAAATATTAAAGATGTTCGACCCGACGATATTTCCAATTGCAATATCAGTTTGTTTTTTGCGGGCGGCGATTGCGGACGTCGCAAGCTCAGGTAGGGATGTGCCGACCGCAACAACCGTCAAACCGATCAGCGACTCACTAACATTAAATGCTTCGGCAATTTTAACCGCACCATCCACAATCCATTTTCCTCCAAATATCAATAGTACTAGTCCACCAATTATGTAGAGTGTAGCCATTGGATAACTCATCTTTTTGATATTACCATCGTCCGCACCATCTCCAGTTACTTTTGATATTCCGAAAGTATAATACATGAATATGATAAAGAAACTTAAAAGTACCATACCGTCAATCCTGGTCAAACCGGAATATATTCCATTATCAATTCGAATGTCGTTTGCCATAACCCCAAGCAAAAGCGCCGCGAGCAGTGCGAGTGGTATTTCTTTCCAAACTGTATTTTTCTTTGATACTAATGGAAATATAATGGCTGAGATTCCCAGAATAAGAAGTATATTGGCGATATTACTGCCCAAAATATTACCAATGGCAATTTCAGTATTGCCCTGAAAACTGGCGAAGATATTTACAATGAACTCCGGCGCGGACGTTCCAAAAGCCACAATCGTGAGTCCAATCACGATGCTGGATACTTTCATTTTTTTGGCGACCGAAGCCGCGCCGTCCACCAGGAGATCCGCTCCTTTAATTAAAACTACGAATCCAATTACAAACAAGATATACGTTAGCATTGAAATTTTATTAAATATTATCAGTAATTATATCATCGTGAACCTAAACCGGCAACGCTCTAATACCTAAACAATCAAATCTAAATTGTGGTTAATTACCACTGGCTGCATTGCTTTTATCTCGTCAGAATAAGGCATTGCCGGGACATCATTCCACAAAAATATTTTCTTATTCAGTACATGCGCAAATCCTATTTCTAGGAATGTATTACCGCCGATATAATTTTCAATTCCATTTTTATCTAGATTGATAACCAGGATAGCATCATCTTTCTTCATCCGTTCCCAATTCCATCTGATCAAATCCTTGGAAATAGTATAGTCAGAAAAATTACCGGATTTTTTCAAATCCAATACTTCCTGAACACTGAATATTCCGTTCTCTATTTTTGAAACTGAATAACACATGGAAACACTGTGTCCTTTTTCCTCCAGTTGCTTTTTTATCGCCAGAACTTCGTTAGAAAAATCCAGGCTGTGCATTAATCCTATTTTCATATGAATATTTTTGTATTTATTTAGCTGTCCAACCGCCGTCTACATAAATCACGGTACCGGTTACATAGCCGGATTCGTCCGATGCCAAATATACTGCTGCGTTAGCAATGTCCTCAGTCTTGCCGACATAACCGAGTGGCGTTGATGATATAACTAAATCGTTAAACTCTTTCATCTCAAGAACATCCTTAGTCATATTCGTTTCTATAAATCCCGGCGCAATGGCATTTACCCTGATTTGGTCCGGTGCTAAGTCCAAAGCCCCGGCATGAGTTAACTGAACAACTCCTCCTTTTGACGCACAGTAGGCTATCGCACCGCTGAAACCCACTTTTCCAAGTATTGAACTCAAATTAATAATTGAACCTTTTATACCTTTATCTTTCATGACGCCAGCCGCTGCTCTCATCCCAAACATTGTTCCGGAAAGGTTGATTCCGATTGTTTTTTCCCAACTCTCATCCGTAATATCAATAATCCCGCCCAAACCGCCGATTCCGGCATTATTCACCATTACATCCAGCTGTCCGAAATGTGCTAATGTTTTTTCAACTAAATTCTTTACATCCTGCGATTTTGATACATCACATTTTACAAATATTGCCTTGTCACCAAATTCCGCAGAAATTGAATCATCTCCGTTAATGTCACTGAAAACAACTTTGGCTCCTTCTTTTATAAATTGTTCAGCGATCGCTTTGCCTATTCCGGATGCTGATCCTGTTACTATTGCGACCTTATTTTCTAATCTCATATTTAATTTTTATTAATGTTTAATTTTAGTTCCTCACTAATACTATTGATCACCTGTTCATTTGAATTATAGCAAATTACGTGCATACCTGCTTTTTTTGCTGAATTTAAATTATCCTGATTGTCGTCGATATAAATTACTTGTTCTGGCTCAATTTTAATTAGATCCGCAATTATCCGATATGATTCGTCGTTATCTTTTTTTATTCCTAATTCTGAGGCGCTAAAAATATTCTTAAAACTTCCTCTAATTTTTTCTTTCAATACAGGGTATTCTTGGATATATCCTTTTGTAAAAATATATACATCAACTTTACTACTGATAGATTTGTAAAAATCAACTAAATCACTGTTTAATCGGAAGTAATTCCAAAAATCATATTCCCCGTCTTTGGATAATTTTTTATGCAACGCATTAAGACCCCCGGTATAGGTTTCATCATTCGGTAGTAACACTACCCTGGAAAAATCACTGACAATTGCTTTTATCATGTATCTTTCTTTTACTTCTTTATTCGTCCTGCATTCTCTTTTACTCGATATTTTACAATCTTTTTTATCAGAGCAAGTGGTAGTTCTTCACTAATCGGAAACTGAATTGCGCCTTTGGAAGTTTTGAAATTAAATAATTCCTTTTTGAATGCAATAATACCGCTCGGCGCCGGATAAAAACCAATATGCTTGGCATACCCAGCAAAATGTACCAGATTTCTGTCATTAAGCCTGAATGTTGGCATGCCATATCTTATTGCTTCATCTGCGGTGGGCGCGGCCTCCGTAATTGTCTTTCTCATCTTCTTTAGCAGCACTTGCGTACTTTCCGGAAACGATTTGATGTAATCATTAATCGTTTTAAAATCCTTCATAAATTATGACTAGACCTTCCTAGAAAATTAATCCTTATAAATTTTGATTAATAATCAATAATTATTTCACATTTTTAAGCATGTCAGCCGTCATCCTATCCAGATCAAATTCATGTTTCCAACCCCAATCCGCTCTGGCAGCGCTGTCATCTATCGATTTCGGCCACGAGTCAGCTATTTTCTGACGTTCATCCGGATTGTATGTACATACAAAATCAGGAATGTGCTTGGCGACTGACTCTGCCAGCTCTTCCGCAGAAAAACTCATAGCAGTAAGGTTGTAACTTGTACGCACCTTGATATTTTCCGCCGGAGCCTCCATTAATTCTATCGTTGCACGGACACCGTCAGCCATGTACATCATTGGCAGGACAGTATCCGGTCCGACAAAACAATCATATGTTTTATTTTTTATTGCATCAAAATATATTGCCACTGCGTAATCTGTCGTGCCTCCACCCGGAGGGGTTTTATAGCTAATTAACCCCGGGTAGCGCAGACTGCGGATATCCAGTGCAAATTTTTTAAAATAGTACTGGCACAAAAGTTCCCCGGCAACCTTTGTTACACCGTATATTGTGGTCGGTTCTAAAATTGTATGCTGAGGAGTAAAATCGCGGGGCGTAGTCGGTCCGAACGCTGCAATTGAACTTGGCCAAAAAACATGTTTCACTCCGCGGGCGATAGAAATATCCAGGACGTTTTTCAGACCACCCATGTTTACATTCCAGGCTAATTCCGGATTTTTCTCTCCGGTAGCCGACAATATTCCAACCAAATGAAAAATTGTATCCGGCTCATGCTTTTTTACCAATTCATCCAATGCTTGTTTATTTGTTACATCCACACTTTCAAACGGTCCGCTATTGTCGTCGCCCGCTTTAGGTTTGGAATGGCCGACAGCAACGACTTGATCCTTGCCGTACTTTTTTCTTAACTCATCCACAAGTTCCGACCCGATTTGCCCGGTTGCACCGGTGACAATGATTTTTTTCATGTTTTAACAATAATGCTAATTAGCTAATAATATTATTTAACCGCCCCACCCAGTTCGATCAGTAAATCTGATAGACCGGAAATTTTTTTCAATTTCTCGCTTGGAAATATCTCCTCAAAAAACGGTTCCGAATGGACTAGAGTCTCTTTTAAATTGCGTTGCCCGCTTGTAGTTATAGCTACAAAACTTACGCGGGCATCACCGGTTGAAGCTTCTCTTTTCACCAGTCCTATTTTCTCCATTGGTGCCAGAATTCTGGTCACGCCGGACGCGGTCAGACCCATTTTTTCAGCCAAATCAATCCGGCGCATTTTAGCACCTTCCGCTTGGTTCAAATGAAAAAGTATCACAAATTCGTTAAATCCTATTCCGTCCAGTCCGCCGTTGAATCTACGGCTGTTTTCGGTCAGAACACGGGATAAATTAATAAATAGTTTTAGCGAAGGATTTACTGTTGTCATAATGGTCAATTAATATTTACTTAACATATCAAGTATATATCAACTAAATCTAGCTGTCAATGTTAACAGGTTACTAATTAATTCCGCTATTTATTCTATTATCAACAGAGCCATGATCCAAATAGTCTTTGATGACTGTTTTCAACAGTAGCGCTCGGACAATATTTTCTGGGTAATTCAAAAACTCCTCAAAAGTTACCCATTTGGAATCAAGGATTTCAACAGGATTAATTAACAGCTCACCGCCTAGTACAGACGCTTTGAAATAAAAGCCAACGACATTATTGCCATGCAAGCTTTTATGTTGGTAAATGCCAATCAGACCTTCCAGTTTAACATCCAGACCCGTCTCCTCTTTCACCTCTCGTACAGCCGCACTTTTAAGATCCTCTTCGTCATCCAGATGGCCGGCCGGAATATTCCACAGACCGCGCACGAGACCTTGTGCTTCCTGGACTATCACAAATTTATTATCTTTTACAACCACGGCACCGCAAATGACTTTGATCTTCATTTTATAAATTATTTATTAGAATTAGATAGATACATATTTATTCCTTCCAAAATACCGGATGTGAAATAGTCAGCGGGATCATTCTCGCCAAGTTTAACCCATTTATATCCATTATGTTCTGAACTGATCTGTATGTTGCCACTGATCATTTTTGCTTCAAAAAATATATACATGATGTGAATATCCTTATTCTCACTCGTTAATTTTTTCGGAATTAAATGGCGACCGATGGCGACCGGCTTTTGATTTAGTGATAATTCAATATTACCGACTTCCTCGGAAACTTCGCGTCTGATAATTTGCTCATAGGGAGTACTAAATTCCGACTCGTCAATTCTACCGCCGGGCAAATCATATTTGCCTAACAGACTCCCTTTCGGGTCTGAACCCAATACCAAAACTTCGTCTTTTTCATTTTTTAAAATCAGCTTTAAAGATATGTGGTAATAGTCTCTCTTGGGCATAAGTTTTCGTCTATTTTTTGAATATCACTTTTTTCAATTCCATATATTTTTTCCGATCCAAAAGTGCTTCATACATTATAAATCGTAGGCCGAGTACTGCGGTAAAACGTTCGTCACGGCAAAGCTGCAAAAACTGATCAAAGGTTTTAAAAGTAACTGTAATTCTTTCACCGCTATCCAGATGCTGATCGGAAACT
Source organism: Patescibacteria group bacterium (assembly GCA_041664365.1). Lineage (NCBI taxonomy): Bacteria > Patescibacteria group bacterium. The sequence continues at coordinate 178,812 of JBAYKW010000001.1, read as the reverse complement.
TTGGCACATTCTTTGGCTATAAAAACAAACTGATGAAATATTATCTTGGGAGTTCCTTCAAAATATTTATATTTAATAATTTTTTTTGCAGCAAACCCGGTTTCTTCCAGCAGTTCCCTTTTTACGGTTTGTAAAGCAGTTTGGCCGCTTTCAATACCACCACCCGGAAGCGACGGAAAAAGCGGTTTAGTTGGCTGTTCCTGCTTCAGTACGATTATTTTATCACCAACCGTTGCAATAATATCAACAGTTGCCTTTCGATAGGCACCTTCAAATATCTTATACGTCCCGTCATACATCTTCTGGCGCCATTGATATACACTGAATATTTTTCCTGTAAATACCTTTTTCGAATTTTTTGGAAATTTCATATTATGAGAAATGCCTGATTTTCAATAAATTATTACAATACTAAAGAATAGTTTAATATCTTTATATTATCATATTATACCATTATACGCTTAATTTCGATTTTTTCCGATTGTAACTTAACCAGTAGAGTAATAGGTAGATTGTAAATGTATATTGTGCAAATAACTGGGTCCATTCCGGTTTGGAATACCAACCGACCAGAATATTCAAGGGCAATCCGATTATACCTTCCTTGTGATTCAAAACAGTATTTGACATATCATATGCTTTGGTCAGCAGGAAGCTATTTGATTCCAGGTAACCGGTGGAATTAAGTGCCGATAATCCCTCGTGGATTCCATATCCCAATAAATAACCAACCTGAATAATTATATAAAGGAGTGTGATTTTAAATAAAACAGAAATATTTATCCTAAACAGTGAGAAGAATATTCCCAGCGCAACAATCATAGCAAGGAATATTCCGATGACAACTGATAAGTAATGGTACTGACCGGCAAATGAGAATAACGCGATTTCCACACCCTCTCTACCCACCAGCACAAACGATATAATGTATATCCCCTTTTTTGTAAGTCTGAAAGCCGTTTTGCTTTCTACATAACTTTTTATACCGTCGCCATGACGTATCATCCAGATAATAAACGACGTAACAAATCCGACAGCTACAATGCTGATTATGCTTTCCCATACCTTACCGATTTCATCCAGGTTATCGAACTGTGATCCGATAATAAACAGTAGCCCCCCGAAAACTAAAGAAAAGACGATACTGGATATAAAGCCATAGATAACGCTTCGATTTAAATGTTGATTTTCAGTTTTTGTTAAAAATCTGAATATCAATATTAGGATTAAAAATGCCTCCAGCCCCTCCCGAAATGACATGATGATTCCGGGTAACAAGTTGCTCAAATAGATTAATTCTCTACAGTTTAATATTTATTGAGCCTGCCTCTAGCCAAGCAGTACTCTAAAATCTAAATTCAGGCAAATTTGCACATTTTGCAAACATGCGGTAGTCTAATTATACTTATAACCCGTGATTTGTGCAAAATTACCAATATTTCAATCAAATGCCAACTCTACCCATTGTTATCAACCCTAGTCCAATATTGAGAAAAAAAGCGGAAACAATCAAAAATCCGCTAGATGCAGCTATTCAGAAACTGATCCCAATACTTACAGAAACTATGATTCAAGAGGACGGGATTGGTATCGCCGCCCCGCAGGTCGGCGAATCAATTCAGATGATTATTATCAATCATAAAGATAAACCATTGGTGATGATCAATCCGAAAATTATAATAAAATCGATCCGCACCGAGATTGCTGAAGAAGGATGCCTCAGTGTACCAGGAATTTTTGGCATGGTTAAGCGATCAAAAAAAATTAAGGCCAATGCCTTGGACAGCACTGGAAAGTTATTTACAATTAAGGCGGAAGGTTTGCTCGCCAGAGTAATCCAGCACGAGGTTGACCACCTGAATGGCATACTTTTTATCGACAAGATGGTCAAAAAAACCCGCGATCCGCAGGATGACAATATCCTTTAGTTATTTTTGATAATTGACTTAATAAAACTATTTTTCAATTCACGGTATATCTTACCATCACCCTTAGCTGTTTTCACAGCTTGTTTTTTTATTGCCACCATAGACAAGCATTTTGATAAGTTTGTCGCAAAGATAATACTTTATTCAAACTTGATAACTACTTCTGCCCCATGATACACCATTTCCCTTTGTCTCCTAACTCAAATTCAACTTTACTAAATTTCGAAAAAATATTACTAATTTCCTGCGCTGAAAAAAAACTGTGTGGTAAACCTTTTTCCGGTCCGGTTTGAGGGATATATGTTCCGGGAGATGTTTCTTTACTCTCTTTAAATGTTTTCCAATTTTTGCTACTTGCCGTATCCGGCAGAGTTATAAATATCTTGCCTCCAGGCATAATTTTATAATAAATTTGATCTAACAGGCTTATTACTTCCTTCTTTGTGCCATGATATATTGTAGAAATTGAAAATATAAAATCATATCTATTTTCCGGAATTTCATATTCATACATGTTAACGCACAGCACATTTGTATCACTGTCCAAAACTTTTTTGGTCATCTCAACAGCAACCTCACTTGAATCAATTCCGGCGATTGCAAATCCTAAATTCTTCAGATAAGCCAAATATTTTCCTGTGCCAACTCCGATATCAAAAGCACTTTTTTCATTAAATTCATTATTCTGAACGAAAGTGACAAAACGTGGAAGCAGACTTTCTTTTAAACTCGCCCAAGCCTCCCCACCTTTTTGATAATCGCTATATATATTATTCCAAATTGTCATTTTATTATGATAAATTACTATACAAATTTTTACCTAGATATATTATTAATCACAAAAATCATTGATAATTAAGATTATCATTTTGAAATATACTATTATATTTCCAGACTCTCTTTAACCTTGGTTATTACATCCTCGAGCTTCCAGTCCGCCTTAATTATATACATTTTCACTCCTAACTCCACTGCTTCTGCTTCCACATTGGTATTAGAAAGATTTGACAAAATAATCACTTTTACATCTTTCGATGGATTTTTCTGCCGAAATTTTTTCAGCATCTCTAAACCATTCATTTTTGGCAATACAATATCCAATAATATCAGGTCCGGTGTTTCATCGATTGCAATCTTTAACCCTTCCTCACCATTCAAAGCACTAAAAATCTGAATTTCTGGTATTAATTCAAGTTTTTTCTTTAAAGAAAAAAGGATTGCCTCATCATCTTCTATAATTAGTAGTTTCTTTTTTGTATTTGTCATAGGTGTGAAATAGTTGTTCTAATATTTAAATTTATTTTGTTATAAAATTTCGAGTGGTTTGGTCCCCTTTTTAGATAGCATGCCAGTCAGTGGAATTGACACATAAAATTTAGAACCATTACCTAGCACGGAACTAAACCAAATCTTACCACCAGTTGAATCCAAAATTGATTTTACAATATATAGCCCTAATCCAGTACCATCTGTCTCCATTTGCTGAGCGTTACTCGCGCGGAACAATTTAGTAAATACTTTTACTTGTTCTTCTTTTGGAATACCAATCCCATGATCACTGACACTCAGTAAAATATTATATTTATCTTTATCAATTTTAATAGTAACTTCTGATTGTGATTTCGAGTAACGAATAGCATTAGCAATTATATTCTGGCATATAATTTTCAAAAGAATTGGATCGGCATTAATCTGAAATTCACCTTTAAAATATTCTTTCACGATCTTGATTTGCTTTGATCTAGTATCTTCACGTAATTCTTCCAGCACTTCATCACAGATTTTTGCTAATTTTAATGGCCTTGAATTAACGGGAAAAGTACCAAGTTCCAATCTGGAAACATTCAGAAGCGCGCTAATTAGCACGGCCATTCTTCTGCCTGAACTGTGAACTATTTTCAAACCTTCCTTTTGTTTTTCTGAGATTTTGCCGAAATCGTTATTAAGAAGCATTTCGCTGGTCCAGTTGATACTGGCTAAGGGAGTGCGGAGTTGATGTGATGCAAGTGAAACAAATTCCGTTTTTGCCTTATCTATTTGAAATTCCTTCGTAACATCATGAAAAACAACGACCGTGCCGACAATTTTATCCGCTAAATCTTTTATTGGCGAAGCAACCTCCAGCACCGGTATTTTATCGCCATTGGTATTGATTAAAAGTGTCTTAATAGACATTCTTGTAATTTTATCCTCTTTGATTGCTTTTTTTATAAAATCATCCCCGGGTTTACCGTCACTTGCTTTAACAAAATCTACTATTTTATTGTAATGTTTACCAATAGCGTTTTTTACAGAAACACCGATCATTTGTTCAGCAATTCTGTTGTAGATAAATATTATTCCATTCCGATCACACGCAAAGACAGCCTCTCCGATTGAATCTAAGATTGCCTCATCTCTCAAACTAATCTCATTTACTTTATCTATCGTCTCTTGTTGAGCCCTTTTCCGATCTGTAATGTTACGAATGTTACACTGAATAATTTTTTCCCCATCTACCTTGTAGGCATTTGAAACAAACTCAACCGCCACCTTTTCTCCTTTTTTTGTTACCAGTGGCAGATCTTCAAAGCGGACATATTTCTTTTTCTGCAGTGTCTTAAAATTATCTTTTGAAGCTGCTATATCTCTAAATGTACCGATCTCCCAAAGATATTTTTTCAAAAAAACTGACTTAGGATACCCTAACATATCAATCAGATATTGGTTCACATCGATGATCATACCGGTATAAAAGTCTAATAGCAAAATTCCATCTTTAGCCGTTTCGAAAAGTCTCCGATATCGAAGTTCAGATGTTTCGATATGATGCTCCATTTCTCGACGCTCGGAAAGATCATTATAGATAGTAAAAATATCTCCGTTCGGAAGCTTATTGACCCTATTTTCTCTCCAACCGGTTATTCGTTTATCTTGATAAAACAAAATTGGATGATGTGCTGATCTGCCGGTTTTCCATACTTTTTGCAAAACACTAAAAAGACCGAAATCTTTTATACCCGGGAATACTTTCAAAATACTTTTACCAATTATCTTATCTTTTTGAACTTTTTCTATCTTTTCTACCGCTTTATTTAAATCTATAATTATAAAATCATTACCATTTTTTATTGGCCGATAAATAATAGCTCCGCTATCCATATTTTCAAAGAGATGCCTGAATTGCCTTTCACTGTCCTTCATGCGCTTTACCGCATCCACACGATCTGTGATATTCCGTATGTTGCACTGAATGATTGTTTCATTACCGACTTTATAGACGTTAGAGACAAATTCAACATCTACTCTATTTCCATTTTTTGATTCAAGCGGTAGATCTTCAAAGCGGACATAATTCTTTTTCTTTAGTATTTTGAAATTATTTTTAGATGCCGCAATGTCTTTAAAAATTCCAATTTCCCAAAGATATTTTTTTAAAAAAATAGACTTGGGGTAACCAAGCATTTTTATTAAGTAAGGATTTACATCCAGAATCATTCCATTGCTATAATCAACCAATAGTATGCCATCCTGTGCGGTTTCAAAAAGTCTGCGATAACGAAGCTCAGATTTGATTAATATATTTTTCGATTCTTGAGATGTAATGTTCTTTACCATTTAATTTGGTTAGAATCATTAAGTTTGATTTGTAATAATGATTCTTTAATTTTTTATAATTTATTTTATTTACATAATTTTTGCTGAAGCTGAATCATTACTTAATTCATGCAAAACTGCTAATTTTATGATAAAAGACACTATTAATTTTACTAAATTGTCATATATATGTAAAGAATAAGGATATGCATACATATGAATTATTTGTAGTATAGTTCTAATATTAGCGTTTATTTAGTCTCTAACAAATAGTCATTCTATAATTTTCGTCAGTATATTATCCATATTTAAATATTTTTACTATAAAAAAAGAGCTCATTTCAGACACTCTTTATTGCACTGCTGGGAGATTGATTTCCACGTAGATGTCGTGGACAAACATCATCATAAACGCCACCGTAAGGACAATAATGAAGATCTTTCCGGCGCGCGGCACCGCGTGCCATTCGCCTTTCCAGAACTCGATGCCCCCATCGATGAGAGGATCACGTTGATCCAAATCATGCAGTTCTTTGAGCGGTTCTTCCGTCATTGCTCTGTCCTTTCAAAGCTGAAACAGCGCGTTCGGGGTGAAAACAAAATGAGCTTCTCGGAATTGTATCACTCCAAAATAATTTTGTCAAGCCCGTTTGAAAAAAATCCTCTAACGGGCTCAATACTGGAAATTTTAGCTATAAATTATTGTCCCGATAACAACCATGATATTGATTACAAAACACATCAGGTTTGCAAATATTACCGGTTTTTTCCTATGCAGTTTTCCGTAGTACACCCACAATATTGAATTAATCGCATAAGTGGCCCAGGCCAATAATGAGACTCCATCAGCATTTTTACTCAGCCAAATTTTCAATACTTGTGAGGAGGTCAATATTGGTATCGCAATACCCATAAAATACATGATCCGATCAAGCAGTGCTATCCTGGCAACCGCATTTTTGACCATATCCGTTGTTCTCGATTCTAGTTTTATTAATGATTATTCTTGAATATTATCTGAACTTGGGTCATACTGTAGCAGTAGTATACCATACTTTGAATCATGACTGATAAGAACCAAAATACTAATAACCATAAATTCCGAGTTGCTTTTTTTGGTACTCCGGATTTTGCCGTACCCGCACTGCAGGCACTGCTTTCCATGCCGGAGATAGATATGGTTACCGCTGTTACTCAACCGGACAAGCCGGTCGGTCGAAAACAGGAGTTGACTGCCCCGCCGGTTAAAAAACTGTCAGAAAAATATAATCTGCCGGTCTGTCAGCCGGAACGAATTAAATCAACAAAGTTCGATCAGTGCCTTTCTGATCTTGAACTTGACGTTGCAATAGTTGTGGCTTACGGAAAAATCATACCGGAAAAAGTCCTAGATATGCCTAAGCATGGATGGCTAAATATTCATGGATCGCTTTTGCCGAAATTCCGAGGAGCTTCACCGATTCAAGCGGCAATTTTAAATGGTGAAACAGAAACGGGAGTTACTCTAATGAAGATTGATGCCGGTCTGGATACGGGTGCAATTATCAAACAAAAAATAATTCCGATCAGTAATGAAGATAATTTTGAATCACTGCATGATAAATTGGCTCTGCTCGGAGCGGATATACTGAAAGATTCACTGATTGATTATTTGAACGAAAAGTTAAAGCCCATACCACAAGACGACTCAATTGCTACAAAAACAGCAATCATAAAAAAAGAAGACGGCAGAATAGACTGGACTAAAGATGCGCAGCAGATAGCTAGACAGATCAGAGCGTATTATCCGTGGCCGGGTTCTTTTTGCAAGCATGACAGAAAAACATTGAAAATACATTCTGCGGATATTTCAGATGCAAAAATTCAGCTTGATCCGGGCAAAATATCCTATACTGATAATTCAATATTAATCGGTTCAGGCAAAGGCAATTTGAAAATTTTAAAACTCCAGCTAGAAGGAAAAAGGTTGCAAACCGCCAATGAGTTTATCAACGGTAATCCAGATTTTAAAAATGCTCAGCTTGAATGAAAGCTGGCAATTCGTATTTACCATTTATACTCCGTATTTTCTCCACCTTTCCCCTAATCCCTATACCCTTTTTAAACACCCTATTTTCTAATTTTTTCCGTCACATTAAAACCCATGTATTTACCCAGCATCAGCCTGGTCTGAGCATCGATTGCCGGAATAGATCCGAATACAATCATAGTGATTGGAAATAACACCCACTGCAAAAGCATTTCAACAAATTTAATCCTGTGCTTTTGCTCCGGTCTTTTTGGAAGCAGTGTAGTACTGAATATTGCCATTAAAATCAGACCGATCAACGCAGCCGTCATCAGCCATTCCAGAACGTACGGCACTGTTTGAGCAGCTATTGAAGAAGATTCCTGATAGTGCGCCACCGCTATTGGTAATCTGCCTAAAATAAATATCAGAATAGGCGCGGTTGCCCATGAATAGTGGCCTTCCGCCATATTCCACACATAGTGGAATTTTTGATGCCATTTAATTTTTTTATTCTTCTTAAAAAACCAAAGCATGTATGGAAAATGCTCTATGCCGTATGCCCAGCGCCTTTGCTGTTTGTATTGATTTTTCAGACTCTGCCAAAGTGTACTCCCCATAACCGTATCCATGGAAACCGGTATATACATCGGGGTTACAGTATAGTCACCGTCGTATTCCAAAAAGCACTGCAAAAATATTCTGGAATCTTCCGTCACAATGTCATTTTGCCAAAAATCAATGTCTACTAATGCGCGGAAGCTCATGCTGTGCGATGAAAATGTAAATAATCTTTCCGGTCGCAGCTGTTCGGTCATCAGCCAGAATGTCGTACCGTTCGCCACTACTCGCATCAGAGCCGGCGAATCCCAGATATTATTGTTAAACAACGGTACTGGCTGGAAACTGGTTTTAGTCGGATTCGGATGATTGAGATACATGTTCGTCAAATAGGAAAAATATTCACTGTGTACACATGTATCCACATCAAATGATGACACAATAACGTTTTCATACGGGATACTCTGACTATCAATATACTCTTTTGTTTTTCTTCCCGCCCAGGCGATATTCGAACCCTTGCCGGGCATTTCTCCTGGAATTCCAGCCGGGTGTTCAACCACCAGTAATTTATGAAACATATCGCCGAATTCTCTTTGCATAATTTCCGCAATTCCCCTTGCTCTCTCTTTATCACGTTCTTCAATTGCAAATGTAACGATAAATTTGTCTTTCGGATAGTTAGAGTTTACCAGACTTTGGAAAGTCGACCGGATAACTTCAATCGGTTCTTTGTATGTCGGTAACATAATGAAATGATACATATCATTCCACCTGGGATTTTTTTTGCATTCCTCCAGCCAATTTACTTTGATCGCTTTCTTAAAACGGCGATATGAGATAATCATGTACAGTTGCAGATACAGTATGCGCATGAGCCATAACAAATCAAATACAATTACAAAATATATGACCCAGATCGGCTGAAAAAACGACAGGGAAATTGCAGTGATAAAAGTCGTCCAAGTCAGCGCACCGGGTATAATTTCCAGTATTCGATATTTACGGTAATCAGATAGTTTATTGAACATATAATTTTTGGCATTTGGAACAATACGTTGTTCCGCGGTTATTCACTTTGGTCCTGGACAGTTTTGTTTTGCAACGATAGCAATTTAATCCATCTCGTTTATATACTTTTCTCACATTTTGATAATTACCTTTTCTGCCGAGGGCATCGCGGTAATCCGAAATAGATGTACCACGATACTTTACCGCTTTTTTCAGTATTTTAACAATAGCCTTGTGGATTGCTATACTTTGCTTGGTATTCAAACTGTCCGTTTTCTGCTTAGGATTAATCTTCGCTTCCCACAAAATCTCATCGGCATATATGTTCCCTATTCCTGATATTGTATTCTGATCCAGTAAAACTGATTTAATAAATCCTTTTTTATTTTTCAGTCTTGTTTTAAACAACGCAAATTTGAATTCACGGCTCAGCGGTTCCGGACCAAGTTTTTTCAAACGGGGAATATCATTTTCTTCACTTGTTTTAAACAGTTTAATCTCCCCGAACCTGCGCACATCCGAAAAGGCCAGCTCTTTATTTTTATCCAGATAAAAGCAGGTGCGTATAAACTGATTGAATGAATCATAAAACGGGCTGTCTTTTCTTTCCTTGTTCTTCCAATCATGATCACGATACAGCAAATGACCGGTCATTTTCAGATGAATCAGCAGTGTCTGGTCGCCTTGAAAATCAATCAGAATATTTTTTGCCCGTCTGCGGACACCGTTTACTTTCCTGCCAACGATACCTTTTCTAACTCTTAAGACGGATGGATGAAAACTTTTTGGCCAATCAGTCCAAATCTTTTGAACGGAATGTCCTTTCAATTTTACATTTAAGTCAGAAACAATAGTTTGTACTTCGGGAAGTTCCGGCATATTAGATTATGATTTTTGATTTAAAATATTTCTCCTGAAAATCAATCAGGTTACTAATTTCATTGATAGTGTATTTACCTTGGGCAACTACTAATTTAAATTCATTATCATCATCCCTTTCCACAAACGCAATGACCACACCATCGTATTCATTGATTGGATTACTGACTCCCAGTACATAGGCATCAATCGGATCTCCGTCTCCAGCTAAAGTTCCGGGAATATATCCGTAATTCACTTTGTACTTGGTTTCCGGAAAATCAGGATGGATTGATCCGATCGGACGGTCAATTATTACCTGCACTTTTTTTCCTAGCCATTTTTTTGATTCGCTTTTCATTGCATTACAGCAATTATACCTTATTTAAACCATATAATAAAGAATCATATCTATAAAAAAGACCCCACCGCGCAAAGCGGATCGGGGTCCTTCTTCCTCCTTTTCAATTTCTATTTTACTAGAGAATTGCGTCTTTAGCTGCTTTGGCGACTCTGAATTTCAGCACAGTTTTGGCTTTGATCTGAATCGATTCGCCTGTGGCTGGGTTTCGGCCCATGCGTGCTTCACGATGTTTCTTGATCATCTTTCCCAAACCCGGGAGAGTGATTTCGCCGTTTGATTTACATTCCTTGTAAACCAGCTCGTTCAGGTTATCCATGAACGAAACAACCTCTTTTTTTTGGAGTCCGGTTTTTTCAACCAGTGCTCCGATGAATTGAGACTTGGTCATTGATGCCATAATGTTCTCATTCCTTTACTTAATTAGTTATTCACATGTTAATGATTACATGCGTAGTATATACCAATTTGCAATATTTGCATAGATTCCCCTTTGTTTATAACTATTTTCATCAGCTAAAATTATTTTTATGTCAATAATAATTTTTTTTATGATTTTTTATTGGCTAATTTTAGCCATTTTTTTACTGTTTGAAATTACCTATTGAATATTAAACTGATAATATCGCAACTATTATATCACCGGATAAAATGGTATGATTGGTATTATGAAAAGACAATCCGGAATATTATTGCATATCACATCACTACCCAGTCCGTACGGAATCGGTGATTTGGGAAAAGAAGCATTCCGATTTATTGATTTTTTAAGCATGTCCGGCCAGAGTATTTGGCAAATTCTTCCGTTGACAATCCCCGACTCCATAGGATCACCATACGCCTCACCATCAGCTTTTGCTGGTAACTGGCTTTTAATCAGCCCGGACGAATTAGTTAATGAAGGATTATTGCATAAAAATTCTCTCCCAAAAGAAAAACGCGTTGGCCCAGTGAAGTATTCAAAAGTTTTTCAGGAAAAAAGAAGGCTGATTGAAACATCATATGAATATTTCCGTAGACACGCGTCGATCGAGCAAAAAGACAGCCTGGAAAAATTCATCCAGCACCATTCGAAATGGCTTAATGATTTTGGATTGTTTATGTCGCTGAAGGATCATTTCAAAGGCGCACGCTGGTTCAATTGGCCTGAGGATATTGCCAAAAGAAACAAGCATGCGATTGAATTCTGGCAAAAAAAACTCCACCGGCAAATCAGAGTATATCAATATGGACAGTGGATCTTTTTTTCACAATACGCCAAAGTAAAAAAATATGCGAATAAAAAACGTGTTAGGATTTTCGGCGATATTCCGTTTTTTGTAATTCACGACAGTGTTAACGTCTGGGTCAGTAGAGATCTTTTTCTGCTGGATGAAAATAACCAGCCACTTGCTAAATCAGGCGTACCACCGGATTATTTCAGCAAGCGCGGACAGCTGTGGGGTGACCCTCAATACGACTGGGAAAAAATGAAAAAAAATAATTTCCAGTGGTTTGTACGCAGAATTGAGATGGCCGCTCAGTTTTATGATGATGTCAGACTGGATCATTTCCGAGGGTACGCTGCTGTATGGCATGTTGACCCGAAATCCCGAACATCGAAAAAAGGAAAATGGGTAATAGTTCCAGGAAAAAATATTTTCAAACAGGTAAAGACAAAATTTAAAAATCTCTCAATCATCGCAGAAGATTTGGGATATATCACCCGTGACGTTGTGATGCTTAAGAAAGATCTGAAATTTCCCGGCATGAGAGTAATGCAGTTCGGTTTCAGTGGAAAACGGAATAATTTTCATTTACCTACTAATTTTACAACTGACTGCGTGGCATATACCGGCACGCATGATAACGATACAACTTACGGTTGGATAACAAAATCCGGCAAAACACAGCAGAAAAGATTTGCTCTAAAATACACTAAAACAGATAAAAAACATTTCGCGTGGAGGCTGATTGAATTGGGCCTGCGCTCGAAAGCGTGCTGGTTTATCTTCCCGATTCAGGATGCCCTGAATTTAGGTTCTGAAGCGCGCATGAATAAACCATCAACCAGAAAGAAAAATTGGCAATGGCGCATGAAAAATGACGCACTATCAGAAGAACTGGCCGTCAATATCAGAAAACTGACTAAATCAGCAAAAAGGTAGACTAGCAAACAAAACAGCTCTATAAAAGTAATTACCGGTGTGTCTTATTCTACGATCAGTTTGCCTACCATACCCATACTTCGGTGGTTTTCAACACTGCAGTAATATTCAAATGTTCCCGTTTTACTTGCTGTAAATTCCACAAAATCTGAATCTCCATCATCAACCAATATTGTTGACGCATTAAACTCGTCAATATTCCAATCATGCATTCCACCGTTGCTGGAAAAATTAATTCTAACTAGATCACCTTTTTTCACTCTAATTTCTTTCACAGAAAAAGCATAACTTTCGCCGGTGATATTAAATATTCTGACTGCGTCCTCGGATTGAGAATCTGTATTGGCATTCAATCGCGTATTTGTATTGGCAGAATTAACAAATGAATTAGTATTTTGATTTGCCGTTTTATTCTCGCTGCCCCTAGTCAATGCTAACACACCGGCAATTATAATGATTAATAATATAACAGCGATAAAGATCCCCTTTTTCATATTTCTTATATTAATAATTAACTCACCTTTTCCCAAAACGCATCATCAGCGACTTCCTCAATATCTATTTTTTTCTGAGGAACCAGGCACGAAACGCATTCTGGGAATTTTTCTCCTTTTTTTATTTTAGATTTATACGCGCATGGCATACAAAGATATTCGCCAGTCTCCGGTGCTTTGTCACCGGCAAAGAAATATTCCCTATTTGGCATATTTCCTCCTAATATTAATTTATAATACTATTTCTTCCCCATTTAAGGGTTTTTGTCATCCAAATTAGTTCCTCCAAAAAGCTCTCTATTCTTTTATCGTATGAGTTATCTAAAACGTTACCATTTTTGTCGAATAGTTGATCAACCAATGAGAAATTCAAATCAGGTTTAATCATAGATAATCGGAGTGTTTTCATAACAGACACCAGACCTTCAATTGCTCTTGCGCCACCAAACCCGCCGTCGGAAACACCGCATAACCCGACCGCTTTATGTTTATATTCAGGCAAAAACATATCCAATGCCATTTTTAAACTACCCGGGAAACTGTGATTATACTCGGGTGTAACTATAATCAAACCATCAGCATTAGTAATTGATTCTTTAAACTCAATATTCTTATCACCTAAGTCACGTCCTTCTGTGCCGGAGAAATCCAGTTTCCTTACATCAATTAATTTAGTAACAATTTCCGTTTTTTCTTTTACCTTTTTCTCAATATATTTCGCAACTTTCTCACTTTCACGGCCTTCCCTAGTCGTACCAAGAATGATCGGTATATTCAAAGTATTCTCTGACATATTATTTAAAGCTAATTTTTAAATATATTGTTTAGGATCCAGCCAGCTGTTCAATTCTGATTTTGTATTTACATAACTACAGATACTATTTCAGTATTTTATAAATTTTAAAATTGAATATATTCTCCTTAATGATCTGTTTCCTACTTTTATTCGCAGCTAGCCAAACGTAAATGCAAATGCCCGCAAGCCGGGCTGATTGATAATTATTTCTAATGTATGCGTACCATAATCGCTGGCCTCGATAATTCTATATAACCGTTCATCCGTAATATTCATAGTGCTTTCAGATGATAAATCCGCACCGCCATCCTCACCCGCCTTTTGACCGTCCCGAAGTATTGATAATTGTACTGAATCTTCTGCGCTCGCAACTAAATAAACGTCCTTCCCCTGATATTCAAACACAATTTTGTCACCAGGATTAATATTTTGCGCATATTCCGCCGTGATATCCCATTCACCTTCCAGATACAATTTATTGGATTTTATAGTATTGGGAACAATAAAATTTTGCACACCGCTTTTGGAGGGAGTACCATTTGCTAAATTACTATTTCTGGCTGAACCAAAATATGTCTCTGGGCTTCTTTGTTGTAAATAATTAGTATCCGTTTTTACTGCATTTACCAAATCATTGCTAATCTCTGATGAATCCCCGTTAGATTCATTCATATTTTCTAGGGCTTTGATAATTTCCATTTCCGTTTGAGCATAATCACCTTCTCCAATGTGATCATAAATAATTTTTCCCGTATGATCCACCAGGAATTTACGTGGCCAGTAGTTATTTTTATACGCCCGCCATGTGGCATAGTTATTGTCCTGCATGATTGGGTAAGTCAAACCGAAATCAACTGTCGCTTTTCGTACGTTATCCGCAATCTTTTCAAACTCAAATTCCGGCGTATGAACACCGATTATCACCAAGCCCTGATCTCGGTACTTTTCGTGCCAGGCCTGGATATAGGGCAGCGTACGAATACAATTAATGCAAGAGTATGTCCAAATATCTAATAATACAACCTTTCCCCTTAGCTCCTTTAGTGTCAGTGGGTCAGAATTTATCCATTCTCCTCCAGGGATCAGTTCCGGTGCCAGATTTGTAATTTGATCTAATGTCTTTCCCATGTCTTCCTCATTGATTGTGCCATTTCTAATTTTATCCAGTTGCTGTTTTACCGCATTATTGTCTTCAATTGCCGTTAATCCGCTGCCATAATTCGGGAATACATTTAAAATATATGTTTGAAAAGAACGGTCAATATTAAAAAATATTCCGAAAGCAGTCAATACCATTATTAAACCAAACACCTTCTGTATTTTAACTGTATTTTTCATAAGTCCCGGCACTTTCAGTAAAATTTTCCTGCCGCCCTGCATTACTATCAGCATCGGTATAGCAGTACCGAGTGAATATGCCAGCGTGATAAGCAAAGCCGAACCCGTTACTGTTCCGGTAAGAGCAAGGGAAATAACTGACGCTAAAATTGGTCCAACGCAAGGAGTCCAGATAAGTCCCAGGCTTAATCCGATTAGTATTCCGCCGGAAAAACCGGTTGAGTTTCCCTGTCTTGGCGCTTTGCTGGCAAGTTTCGAAAACAATTTTTCTAATAAAATCTGAAATCTAGGTACAAACAGGAAAATTCCAAAAATCAGTATTATAATTACTGATAAATTTCTTAGCGAATCTGCGGGGACACCTAAAATATTAACAATTGACGTTAAGAATAGTGTAAAGAAAGTAAAACTCAGAACAAATCCGAATACAATGCCCAATGGTTTGCGCTTACCTCCCCCAACTGACCCGGACAGTATAATAGGCAGAACAGGCAGAATGCACGGGGAAAGAATTGTTACAACACCGCCAATAAACGCAAATAAAATAAGTAGGAACATTATTATATATTGTTAACTAATTGGTCAATATCACCGCCATTCCACTTTTTAATTTCGTTTCCTTCTTCATCCACTAAAACAAAAGTATGCTGATAAGTTATCCCGTATTTACTTTTTAATTCTTTTTCTGAATCATAGTCAGTTTTGAAAATTACAACACCCTCTGGTATTTCATTTGCCTTGTCGATAAATACCTGATTTGCAATCTTGCAGGTCGGACACCAAGTGGCATGAAAAAATATAACCCTCTTTTTTCCCACTTCTTTCGAGAATGCGGAGTCAGAATAATCTATGTATTTTCCAGGACTATTTTTCGTCTCCGGCAAAACCTCTGCTGCTACATTTGTGTTATCATCAGATGTTGCGGATTTATTAATTCCGGCATTTTGATTTACTAAAACTATACTGTTGGTGTTTGCGTTACCGTCAGAACTATCCGATCCTGCATTCCAGACATACCAACCGCCAAACAAAATGATTATCAGTACAGTTAGTATTATTCCCATTTTTTTACTCATATATCTTATATTTAATATTAAGTAAAACTCCTTCCATTTTCATGGCAGGAGTTTTATTAAATCGGTTAGCAACCGCAATCAGGACCTGATGTCATTTGTATGTTCCTTTCATATTTACCTGCATATTATACAGGCATAATTAGTGAATATGTTTATCTAAATGATTATCCAGCATTCCAACCATCTTTTTATCATTAATTTCAAGCAAGTAGCAGACATGTTTACCCATTTTGTATTTAGTCACAATATTGGAGCGTTCCATCATACTCAGCTGATGTGATACCGCACTGACACTTACATCCAAAATGGATGCGATATCTGAAACGCAAATCTCTTTGTAATGTTTTAATAACAGCAATATTTTTATCCTGGTCGGATCAGATAAAACATTACAAAGATCACTTTGGATTTTTATATGTTTACCGTTTTTAAGTAACCAGTTTTTATTTTTTAATACCTGTTTCTGTGTCAGCATATTACGTTTTATCATTTGCTCAACTGTTTTAATGTTATATCAGTTTTATTAATTTGTCAAGCTGGCAGCTTTGTACAATATTACACTAGTCTTGACAATAGGGCATATTTGTATTACTTTCTTTGTATATTGACCTTTGAAACAACGATGTGGGTGGGAGGACCGCAACACCAAAAAGCAGGCAGAAATGCTACCCATTGGGTAACATTGACTGGCGAGTTCGCTCGCCCGTGGGCAGATGTTGCCCTCTGGGATTTGCTAAATGCGTGTCCTCCTACCCCACTTTCTTCTACCATTTTGTAGTGCGGACACTCTGTCCGTATCTGTTGGCCACCCCACAACCCCGATCCTACAGGGAGGTACCCACTATGTACTCGTGGTGTCATGCACATCGCGGGTTCGGTTGACATGCGATCTTCTCCGTCAGAGCAGTCAATGCCCACGACTCTAATGATGAGAGGATCTCGCATGTGCGACAAAACCCAATGGTCTTCGAGCCACGTGCTCGTAGTCCAGTCAGTGTCCCCCAAGGACAAGGAATCCCCCGTCGGATGCGCGCGCACCGTCCTGTTGTGCGTCTGCGGGAGCTGCATGAACTCCAACAACCCCATGACCCCCGCAGGACCCCTGCACAGCTACCTGCAGCGCTGCTTCGATCAGGATGTGACTGATGCCATGGCGGGAGGCTACTCGCCCCCCGTCAACCTCCTGAGCATTCCGAAGCTCGACCCACGAACCGGCACGGCGAAGCCGACCAGAAAGCAGGCTGCCGCGCTGATTCAGCGGATCGGACCGGATGCCCTGTCATCCGAAATTGTCGCAGCCTACGCGAAGGCGTAGAGAAGAAGATCATCGTTGAGATGCACACCGGGCGAGTCCACAAAACTCGCCCATTTTTTATTTACAAATATTGACAGCAAAACGCAAATAGATTAGCATTGTTAACTGTCCTGTAGGCTGACTTATTAATTCATGGAGGAGGTGAAAATGTCAGGCAACCAGCGTGTTCTTTTCTGTATAATGCTTCTTTTCGGACTTTTCATCCACCCCCTGTTTCTGACCATCGCGGCGGTCATATACCTTGCACCTTTAGAAGATCATCTCATCCCTCGCGATGAAGAAGGGAAACGTTGCTGTCCCGTCTGTAAGACACGCCACTACCTGGTCTTTCCCACTCGTCAACGCACCTTCTCATCATTCTCCGGAATATTCTCCTTCGGAAAAACACAGGTAGAATACCGCTGCCAGAACTGCACAAAGAGTTGGAGAGAATCCGGGGAAGACTAAAGCGCGCGTTGATATTCAATCAGCGCTTTTTTTATTTACTTGTTTAACGTTTGCGCATAAGCAACTACTACATGTTACGTGATATACCGATGGCTACAACTCGGCAAATATGAGTAATGTGACAAAGTGTAATAAGCAGAACCGCTTATGTACTATTAAGTTATGTAAACAAAAAATTTCCTCTTACAGTTTTTGCAATTTATTCTCTTCTATTTAATTCTTCCGCTATAGCTTGTTGGAGTTTGTCCATACCCCAAGCGAGTGTTCCGCTGGGATATTTTTCCGTATTTCCAGCTGGATTTTTAAATTCCTCATCGGCACCTTCTAAAATTTTATCTATTCTTTCCATCTCTACTCCATCTACATGTCTGCCTCTATCCTGAAGAAATTTAGTTATATTATTTAGGATTTGTTGCTTAGCAACCGTCCAAGGGGCATTAATATCTCTCTCATAAAGAACATTCCAAAGTTGTTTTGGACTCACTAATAGACCAAATTGAAATTCCTTTTTTACTTGCTCGGGTTTTGGTTTTGGATCATCCATGCCAATTTTTGGTGATTCCATAAGTTTATTTATTAATTGTAAATTATATAAAATTATGTTTGATTTGAAATAAATTGCCGAAACATTCTAAAATAGTAAAGAAATTTCTGGCTAATTCATACTACAGCTTTCTATTTGGACAATTGCGAAAGAAACCAGTTCACAGTTGCCAGCACCACACCAAATAGCAATGCCCACCAAAAACTTGCCACGGAGAATCCCGAGACGATCATCGCCATGAGCATGACCAATAGCGCGTTGATCACCAGGGTAAACAGACCAAGGGTCAGAATATTGATCGGGAGGGTAAAAATCACCAATATCGGTTTAATAAATGCATTAATCAAACCCAATACCAACGCTCCGATTAATGCGGAAAAAAAGCCGTCCACTTCCACACCCGGCAATAAATATGCCGCGATCATAATAGCAACTGTTGCTAATAGCCACCTTATAAGTATTTTCATATGTATTTAGTTAATGCTTATCTACATTTAATAATACATGAAAACCGGCCATTCAGCTATGCTAATGGCTGCTATTTGCAAAATTACATTATTTATTTATAATATAGATATAATTGAATAATTATAAAATATGAACGAATTTGGATCCCCATCCCCAATAGTAGACGAAACCGATGAGCAAATACCTCCAGCTGATGAGATGCCAACAATAGACAATAGTACAGAATCATACGCTGAAGTACGAGAAGAAATAATTGCATCGGCAAACAAACGTGTATTAAATCAAAAGAGTGGAAATGAAAGGTACAATGAAGTTGCTGAACACCCACATGATGAACGTCGCCTTGACGCTATTCTAGAATACTTAATTTCTGATATAGACGAAATTACAAGCGATGAAAGTATTAGTGAAGCAGAAAAATTGAAACTACTATATGCTTGTAATAATAGTTTTAATAGTAGGTTTGAAGCGTATGAGAAAGAAACACAAAAAAGGGGTATGTTTGAAAATGAAGCAGTAATATCAAAATTATCTGATAAATTTGTTGACAGACGATCAGAGATACTTTTTAGAAAAATAAATAAATATATAGCTGCATTAAAAGAAAAAGGTGGTCAAGAAGATAATATTAAAGCATTTGAAGAAATAATGAAGAGGGACCCTGGATTTGATGAAATAATAATTTATAGTGGAAAAACATATTTAGAAAAAATAGAAGCCATAGAGAATCTTTTCACCACAGTCGAGGAAAAAGTTAATGCTATAAGGGAACGAGCCGGATTACCCGAGTAAGCTAACATTGGGAATCTAAAATTTTTTCTTACTCAGTTATAGAGTTACTGACTCTAATGATAAAGATGTAATAAAAATGAATATACTCTATCATCGCGTATGCAAGAAAGCCAGCTTAAAAGAGCTGGTTTTCTGTAAATTGTCTTCTTATGCCCGTGATGTTAAAATTGTATCATAGTCACCACAAAGGCATCTTCGCATATACTACCTATTGTGCGAAATTCTATGGGCTTATTATAGAATATATGATTTATGAATAAAACAATAAAGGCTATTATCTTTGATTGGAATGGAGTAATTATTGATGATTTAGATGCCGTTGCTCGAGCAAATTGTGACATCGTTAAAGCACTTAGCGGAAAAACAGTTGGCCCCTCTACTTGGTTTCAAGAAATAAAACAAGACTGGCATAAGTTCTTTTTTGACAACGGAGTATCAAAAAAAGATATAGAAAAGGTATTGCCAATGATGAAAACTTTCTATCCTAAGTACGCTGATTTTGTGAAACTCACCAAAAATGCAAACGACGTTCTAGTGGCACTTTCTCAAAAAGGAATTAAAATGGGAATTTTAAGCAGTGTAGATAAATATGGAATAAATTCTGGCTTAAACAAATTTAATCTCCAAGAATATTTTTCTTTTATAATTAGTGGTCAGGACGTTGAACATCCAAAACCACACCCAGAGGGCCTGAAAAAAGCGCTTAGTTTCCTTAATATTGAACCAAAAAATATTGTTTATATCGATGATATGTCTACTATTTTTCCCGTCGCACAAAAGCTAGGTATTACAACAATTGGTTTCAAATCGAGAATTAGTAATGACTTATCCAGTGCAGACATCGTTATTGATGACCTGTCACAAATATTAAGTTTTATTAAATAACCAACGGCGTGCGTCTCGCCATAGACTGCAAGTATAGGCGAGCGTACGCAAGAAAGCCAGCTTAAAAGAGCTGGTTTTCGCAAATTGTCTTCTTGTGCCTGTGATGTTATAATTTTATCACAATTACTCACGGTCAACTTCTCATTTGCAGGCCAATTATATTGAATAGTAATAAATTATAAAAAGTATGAAAACTTTTTTTGAATCACCAACAAGAGAAAGCTCTGATAAAAAACCTACCGAACAAACTGCCGTCGAATCTGAAAACCCCCCTGAAGACATACTGATAACCAGACAAGTGGATGAAATTGCGGAAAAAAGAATAATGGACTGTATTGACGCGGATTATGTACTAAAAAATATTCCATTTTTATTAGAATACTGGGGGCAAAAAAAAGCGATAGAAGTGATTATGTCTCTTGCCCGCTTAGTCATTGAGTTGGAAGATAGGATAACAAATTATGATACTATAATTAGTGATGACGCTAGCGGTAGGATTATATCCTTATTTTTAAGAGAAGTAATTAACAGAAAAAAAGCTGAATTAGAAGAAGAACCTGTACAAACATTCTTTATAGCAGGAGGACAACATCATAATGCTCAAATCAATGAAGCTATCCAACAATTTATTGCTGAAAAAAAATTATCCATCGATAAAGCTTTACTGGTAACAGAACACATACAAACCGGATACAGTATAGGATCTTTAGCTAGAATACTTGAAAAGCAGGATGTAGATTTTGACATTGCATCATTATCCGTAGATGATCCACAAGATCTCGGAAATTTAGAAACTCTGAAAAACAAAAAAATTATTTATGGATCTACGGATTTTGCTGGATTATCTTTTTACAAAAGAATGTTTACTGGCGTTGAAAAAACTAATCAAATCAGTGCCCATCCAACTAAAAATTCCTCCCCTTCAACAATGGAAGAAGTAAAAAAAGCAAGGCAAGAAATGAAATTTATAGCCGCAGAAATCTCAAGAATTATATTAGAAAAAAAGGATTAATATTTATTATGAAACTGAATTTTAGATCTATTGTAAAAGGCATAGGACATTCACCATTAATTGATGTATTATTATTTCCATTTGTATTTATTTCAGCGGTTATTTTACGTGCTGTTCGTCGCATCGGCTTAGAACATCTGAAAATATCCAAAAAAGCTTTATTGAAAGTTGGAGTAATGCCGATTTGCAATCATTATTATGAGCCACTATTTGATAAAAAATGCCTACGCAAACCCTTATCAGAAAATCGAGAATTGCCAGGAATTGATTGGAATATTACAGAACAAATTTCTCTTTTAGAGAAGTTTCATTACAATGATGAATTTGATAATATCCCAAGTGATTATATAGATGATCTGTCATTTAACTTTAATAATGATTCATTTGAATCAGGTGATGCCGAATACTGGTATAATATTGTTAGACTTAAAAAACCCAAGACAATTGTTGAAATTGGTAGTGGCAGTTCAACAAAGATTGCTCAATTGGCTATTAAAAAAAATATAATTGAAGATGAAAATTATAAATGCGAACATATTTGTATTGAACCATACGAAATGCCTTGGCTTGAGGAACTGAATGTTGATGTTATTCGTAAGAAAGTTGAAGAAGTCAACAAGGAAGTATTTAAAAAATTAGATACTAATGATATTCTTTTCATTGACTCATCACACATGATACGTCCTCAAGGAGACGTATTGTACGAGTATCTTGAATTATTACCTACTTTAAATAACGGGGTGATTGTCCATATTCATGATATCTTTTCGCCTAAAGACTATCCGGAAGATTGGGTAATTGGAAAAGTGAGGTTCTGGAATGAACAATACTTGCTGGAAGCATTTCTAACATCTAATAGTAAATGGAGAATTATTGGGGCATTAAACTTTTTACATCATAAAAAATATAAATTATTAAAGGATAAATGCCCTAGATTGACTCCAGAAAGGGAGCCGGGTTCCTTTTATATTCAAAAACAGGCATGAATCGGCTTAAAATCCCTGCTTGACACTAGAATGAGTTCGGGCTTGCAGCCCTACGATCAAACTGCTACGCACACTATGGTGGTTTGCTCCGCAAATATTTTACCGCAAAGCTCGCTCATAACGTCGCATACGCTTGTCTGTTAGGCGAAATATTTTCAAAATATATATTAAAAATAAACTTATGTCTCAAAATAATGAATCCAATCCTCCATCTATTGGAGTGGCTACGGTTGTAGCAAAAGAGGGGAAAATTGCCATTGGCAAAGATACTCGTAAGGGAGAAGCTGTCTTTGGTGTTCCAGGTGGACATTGGGAATCAGGCGAAACGCTAAAAGAATGTGCTGCTCGTGAGGTTAAAGAGGAAAGTGGTATTAAAATAGAAAATATTCAACTTATTTCGGTATATGATTTTTATAGAACCGATAAAGAAAAAAGTTATGTTACTATTGGAATGAAGGCAGATTATGTAGATGGTAACTTTTCCGATCTCGAGAACGAGGGACGATTGGATTGGCAATGGTATACACCAAAGGATGCTTTAAAACTTAATCTATTCCCGGCAGACAAAATTTTGATAGAAAGATATTTATCTGGAATAATTTTTGAATAAACAAGTATTTTTGAAAAATACATCGCCGAGCACCGGATATGAGGCAAAAAGAAATAATTTTTTATCCTTCATATGAACTATTATATTATAATTAGAGGTCCACTAGGTTGTGGTAAATCCACAATTTCTGAAAAATTAACAAAAATAATTGATGCTAAATATTTTGCTATTGATAGAATTTTAGATGAGGGTCATTTTACCTTAAGTGAAGAAGATGGTTATGTCTCACAAGAAAGTTTTAAAAAAGCAAATAATATAATAATCCCCGAAGCGATTAAAATTTTAAAATCCGGTAAATCAATTATTTTTGATGGTAATTTTTATTGGAAATCTCAAATTGATGATTTAATAAAAAAGATTGATTTTCCCCATTATGTATTTACCCTAAAAGCCCCCGTTGAGCTTTGTATAGAGAGAGATGCGAAAAGGGATAAGGCTCATGGAAAAGATGCTGCCACTGTTGTCCATAAAAAATCTACTGAATTTACTTATGGCACAGAAATTGATGTTACTAAAAATATTGATGAATGTACAAAAAAAATACTTTCATATTTACCAAAAATATGAAAATCGTAATATGCGGGAGCATGTCATCCGCTGTTCAAATGTTAGATATAGAGAAGGAATTGCTTAAGCATAATCATGAAGTAATATTGCCAAAGCATACAAAAGAGTATGCTGAAATGGGATTAGGTGTGGACACTTCCTATGAATCAATCAAAGATAAGATTGAACAAGATCTGATACGTGATTATTTTGAAGAGATAAAAAAAGCTGACGCAGTGCTGATTGTTAATGTTGATAAAAATGGTATTCACAATTATATCGGCGGAAACGCTTTTCTGGAGATGGGGTTTGCGCATTGTTTAAACAAAACAATTTTCATGTTGAACAATATTCCTGACATGTTTTACTCTGATGAAATTCTGGCTATGCAACCGATTACATTGAACGGAGATTTGGCTAAAATATAATAATTTACTAAGTTTTATTTATCAATTTTTGCCTTTTATCTGTAAGAGGATATAATTATAATATATCCTGTGTTCAGATATTACGTTTAGCTTAATAATATTTACAAAATACTATGATTGAAAAGCAGAAAGAATCGGGCCCACTTCATAAAGTCCCAAAGGATCTAAATGAAGTTTTAAAAGCCAATTCTGATTTACTGGCAGTATGGGACAATCTTACTCCCCTTGCCCGCAATGAGTGGATTTGCTGGGTTACAATTGTAAAGAAACCCGAGACAAGAAAAGAACATCTGGAACGCTTGTCAGCTGAACTACTTGAAGGAAAACGCAGACCCTGCTGTTGGCCCGGTTGCCCTCATCGCAGACCAAGTGCAAAGAAGTGGTTTAAATAAAGACAGTCCCCATATTTTGCGTATCGTGGATCAAATAAGCCGGGATTAATTTTACTTTTCATGATAAATAGTATAAGCTAGCATTAGTCTTAAATTATTAACAATAAAACTATGATAGGCGATTTCAAAATGGATCAAGACCAAAATCCAGATTTAGCATCAAAAAAATTTAAAGTTGTTCCTGCAGACGATGCAAACTACGATAATTGTATCGTAATTAACGATGGTGCAAGATTTGAATCACCAGAAGAAATTATACCCTTCGCGATTGAAAATGGAGCTTTCTTAGACAATAGCCACGACGAAGCGGGAGACGACGAATATTTAATACAATTCCCAGGGGGTAAGCAGGAGTCGCTAACATCTGATGAAATTTTAGGAATACTCAGAGAACTACAGTCAGGCTATTAATATAGGATCTAGGATACTATTTCCCTAGATTCTTAACTCCATTACAACTAAGTATGAACTTAGCACCATGAACTGGTTGCTTCTGCTTTTTGGTTTATTAAAATAACTTCAATATATAAATATTTTCATCAATCGTAATATACAAGAATAAAAAAAGCGCTGTATTCCCCTCTCAAAACAGCGCGTGTACCCCTATGGGCACGATGTGCTAGAACCAGTGCTGGAATTTGATGCTTCCACCGCCGATGTTGTTTACGACCAGCTCAACCCGCAGGTAGCCAGTCTCATAATTCCGGTCATCAGGGTTAACCGTGCCGACCGGAATCTTCGCTCCCAGCTTGAACTCCGTCCTGGACTGCTCGGGATCGGTGAGACTGTGCAGAGAGGGGTCATAGATCAGGTCAGACGACTCGACCCACGTAGCACCGATGTACGGCCGTGCGACTCCCAGAATTGAACCAGGATAGGTCGCGTAACCGGTCAGATCGTTCTCGATCAAAGTCGCATCCCCGGCGTCCACTGACATCAGTGATGCGGCGAAAGTGATCAGACCGAAATCACTGGCGTCGTATGCCGATCCGATTCCCGGATCCCCCATGTTCCGTCCGGCGATGATCTGCGTCCGTTTCAAACCGCCACGCAACGCGGCCTCGTGAATCCCAAGCGTTGCATGCTGACCGAAATCCGCCCAAAGTGCCAGAATCCCCAGCGCATACCGCGAATTCGGCTTCAGACGGTAGAATACCGAAAGGGCCGGATTCACGCCGGACGATCCGGAGTTTGTGTGGTGTGAAGCGCCAAAAATCCAGGTGGGTTTCGCCTCAGTGAAATTGTAGTTGGCGCCGGCCAAAAGACGGAAGCGCGTGTCCGGCACCGAATACAGATACCCTCCGCCGATTCGCTCGAAGCTCTCCGCTTCAGCAGAAGAACCGTGACCAGTCGTCAGAAACCGCTCGTACGACCCGTTGCCGTACCACGTACCGTGTCCTCGGTTCAGTTTCGCCTGCAGGAACGTGAATGTGGTCCCGGCCAGATCACGCTCCAGACCGGCATCCAGTCCCCGATCACCGCCACGGTAGCAGGGGTACAGTCCGAACGCGGAATAGGGATCGTCGTTCATGTATTCAGCCTGCGTGTAGGCCACCTTCAGCGAAAGAGGCCGGCTGAACTGCAGGCTTACTCCTGCGGCAAATTCATGCTTGGTCAGAGCGAGTCCCGCGCTCTCCGGCACGTTGTTGTCGTATTCCTTGTACTGGAAGCCAAAAAGCATGCTGTGCGTGCGCGGATCCGTGGCGAACAGCTTCAAGCCGAACGCCGTGATGTCTCCAACCTGTTCACCGCCCACTTGCCGGGGGCTTGCATCGAGTCCGGCAACGGCCTTGTACTGGAGCTCGGCAGCTGTTGCCGAAAGACCAGGCAGCACCATCAGAATGATGGCACACAAACACAAAAGGGTTCTCATGCGGAAACCTCCCGGAATTGAGACTTTGGTTACTAACTTCGACCTAATTTTATGAGCAAACTGACCAAAAACAGATCAGTCCGTTACTTTAACTGATTGAGCAATAAATATCAAGCAATCTGTCCGCTTTCTATTTTGTCACTTTCGTCCTCTATTTCCCCCACCAGTTCTTCCAACAAGTCCTCTAAAGTGGCTATACCAACAGTCCTCTGTTGTTTATCAACAATCACAGCAATGTGGACATGAGTTCTTTGAAATATTTTGAACAAATATTTTATCTTAAAATCCTCATCAACAATAATCGGCTTTTTGGCGATCTGATTTATCTGAATTGAATCATTTTTTTTCACTAACTGACGTGCAATGTCTTTTGCCAGCGCCACACTAACGATATTTTTGGGATCTCTCTCATAGATCGGGACGCGTGAATATCCACTCAGAATTATTTTATTCATCGCTTCAGCAACGTTTTTCTCGCCAGGTAGAGAAAAAATATTTTTAAAAGGCACCATAATTTCTTTCACCGATATATCACTGAATTTCAGAGCGCGGTTCATGATGTACTGCTCATGCGGTTCGATTACATTTTTTTCCACACCGAACTGGATCATTTCTTTTATTTCTGTTTCTGTTATCGATTCATGATCCTGCACCTTTACTAATTTGTGCATTGCGCTGGTTATCCATTCCAATAGCCAGGTAACAGGAAATATTACTATGCCGAACAAATATATTGGACGCGAAATCCACAGTGAAATTGTACCAGAAAACCGGTTAGCAAATGTTTTTGGGGTAATCTCTCCGAAGATCAATACCAGTAGAGTCAGTATTCCGGTAGCATAACCAAGCGCTGCCGAACCGAAACTATCATTAACGATTATTGACATGAGCGATGCCGCAGAAATATTCGCTACGTTGTTACCGACCAGTATCACAATAATCATTCTGCGTGGATTTCTTTTTAACTTTTGCAGTGTACCCGCTCCCCTTTTTTTCTGTTTGAGGAACGTTCGTACTTTCACATCGGTTATGGAAAGCAATGCGCTTTCAGCTGCGGAAAAAAAACCAGCAATCAGTAGAAGCGCGATTAATATAATAGTATTGATTAGCATTTTATTTCATTACTGTAATTCCAAATTTTTTTAGTGCTTCTGCAACCATGTAAATTGGTAACCCGACAACGCTGAAATAATCACCAGACAGCTTCCGGATCAGTACTGCACCGTATTCCTGAACAGCGAAAGCGCCCGCTTTATCCAGTGGTTCTCCGGTCCTGATGTACCATTCTATCTCACCGGACGTCAGATTCTTAATAGAAACCTTTGCGGTACTGTGACCGGAATGTTTCTTTCCCGTTCCCGCGTCAATAATCGCAAAACCGGTTATCACCAAAACATCTTTTCCACTGATCTTTTTCAGCATTTTTCGGGCATCAGCTTTATTCTTCGGCTTGCCCAGTAACTGTCCGCCTAGCACTACAAAGGTATCCGCACCGATGACAATCCCCTTTGCGTGCCTTTTTGCCACGGCCTGTGCTTTGCTCAAAGCCAAAAACTTGGCCAGACGGACCGGTGATATTTTTTTCCCCATGTCCTCCTGGTATTTGCTGTCTTCAACTGAAAATTTCAAACCTATATTTTTCAGCAGTTCAGTTCTTCTTGGTGATGTAGAGGCAAGTATAATTTTTTTCATACTATTATATTGGCCGCTTCATCAGCGTGCTTTTTATAAAATATATCGGCAAGGTCACAATTAGGGCAAAAAATTCCATCAGCGCTCCTAATGATACCACGCGCCCGAGATATTTGTTAATCAATTTTTCAATTAATTCATTCCCAATTCCATAATACATCATAGCACCACCTAAAATGGTTAGAAATAGAATTCCCCATATGGCGTTTCTTATATCAACAGTGCTTGGCGCTATAGACGCTGAAATACCTGTTGCAAGGTACAAAAATAACCAAAACATCCAGTTATTGCTGTACTGTTTAAAAAATTCTAATGCGCTCTGAAAAAGAGTATTTACATTTTGCAGAAATTCCGCTGAAAAATCAATTACCGGCAGTGAATTATGATAACCGAATAACACAAAAAGACCCCATAGTGATAATGAACATCCGATTAACGGAGCAAGGCCGATTATAGGTTTTCCAATGATCGGGATTCTCGGAGGACCATGTTCCACCTCTCCGCCACTCGGGGCAAAAAAGCTGATCTTCATGATTTTAGCTCCAACTAAAACACATGCTACAGCATGGCTCAGCTCATGAATGACTATTCCTAATGTGATAAACCAACGGTATCCGTGTTTTGGAAATATTCTGCTCCACAAATAATCCAGCACAAAACTGAATACTATCAACATTACAAACCACATAAGAAATGCTAAATATTCCGCCATTGATAATTAGAAAAATAATTATTCTTCAAAATACGATTTTTGAACTTTAAAAAATGATATATAAGCTGATTCGGATGATTCAAAATACTCTCCAGTCTGATTAACAAGCATTGCTTTCAACGTGTATTCTCCCTCCTCTACCGTCCTGATCATTTGACTCCCCGAATTACTCACTGGACTGAATGAACCTGAAACTTTGATAACTGTTTCGCCATTTTTTATTAATTCAAAATCAACTCTTTGTACATTACTTGTTTCCCCGGATAATGAATATTGCGCGACCAGCGGCCCGGGATTCAGTATTGCCTGGTTTCCCGGAAATATTAAACGAACTTTCGGCTCGTCCTCCAGATTAATCTCCTGACCCGCAGTACTGCTTTTGTCATTTTCATCCATAAAATAATTATTTTGAGCAAGCCATACCCACAATAATATTATTCCAAACAGAATTGCTACTATTACGGTTATTTTTTTATTATTCATTACGATAGTCCTAATTCATCTTTAGCGCTTTCTTTTACCATATCCGGTGTCCAGGGCGGATCCCAAACCAGAAACACTTTAACAGTTTTTACGTTTGGTATTTTTTCCAGCACATCCTGTGCCTGCCTGGTAATCGGCCCGGCCAGCGGACAGCCCGGAAATGTTAATGTCATTTTCAGAGTGATTGAATTGTCTCGGATAACAAGTTTATAAACCAGTCCGAGATCAACAATATTAATGCCTAATTCAGGATCGATCACTTCCATTAGAGCATTTTCCGCGTCCTGGCGGGTAATTTTTTTTGGAAGTTTTTTCGCGGTTTTCTTCTCAGTTTTTTTATTCATAGCGCAATGCTTCTATTGGATTTTTTCTAGCGGCCTTTGATGCCGGCATTATTCCAAATACTATTCCGACAATCACCGAAACACCAAATGCCAGCCCGAGTGAATTTATAGTTATCAATGCCGGAATCCCATAATACTGCGTAATAAACTGCGTAACCAGAAATGCCAGTCCAACCCCGATAAAACCACCGACCAGGCTTAATACGCTTGATTCAACTAAAAACTGGAACAGAATATTTGATCCCGAAGCACCCAGTGCTTTCCTGATTCCGATTTCCCTGGTTCTTTCTGTTACAGAGACAAGCATGATATTCATAATTCCGATTCCTCCCACAATTAAAGATATTGCTGCTATTCCGGCAATCGCGTTTGTCAAAATTCCAAAGAATTCATCAAATAATTCTAGCATGTCATCTGTTGTCATTACTGTAAAATCCTTAATTCCCTTATGCCTTTCCAGCATTAATGCATCAATTTTATCAACACCGGGGATCACTGCGTCGGTCGATTTGAAATCAATCATAATTCGGAATATATTCAAAGCATCCATGGTATTTTCCGCTGTGGTAATCGGTATAGTATATGCTTTATGCAGATTCGGCAGCTGACTGGTCATCATATTACTTTCTTCACCGCCACCGCTCAGAAATTCCATATCTGTTTCTACCACCCCTATTACTTCAAATTCTTCTTCCAACACTTTCACTTTCTGTCCGACAGCAGACCCATTAAAATCACTCTTTGCCGCATCGCGACCCACCAGTATTACTTTCGCCTTTTCTGCTATATCTTCCGCGGAAATATTTCTGCCTTCAATTGTTTTAATATCAACAACCTCGTCCATCCGATCGTTTGTGGCTAAAACCATCGGCAGATAGGGATTACCCGCCGGTGGAGTAACCGATCCCGGAACTATCATGAGTGGAGCGACTGCATTTACATTTTCAACACCGCTGATCGCTTCCACATCGCCCATTGTCAGTGACGACATGCTCATAAATGAAGTGGGGTTCATCTCTTCGTTTGTGATATCACCTGCAATTACAGCCGCCAGATTTCCGCCGAAGGAATCAATCGCACCGGTAAATTCCTGTTTTACGCCATCTCCAATACTCACCAAAGTGATAACTGAAAATACGCCAATTATTATGCCAAGCATTGTCAAAACTGACCTTAGGCGATTCGCCCAGATCGATGAAAATGCAAATCGGATGCTTTCAAATATATTCATACCTTTTCTCCTTCCAATTCTCCGTCAACTATTCTGATAGTTTTATTTGCCCATTTAGCTATTTCCGGATCATGCGTTACGATCAATAAAGTTGTGCCTTTCTGATTGGCAGCTTTTAGCAACTCCATAATTTCTTTCCCTGTTTTAGTATCTAAATTGCCGGTCGGCTCGTCGGCCAATATAATTTCCGGTTGATTAACCAGTGCCCGGGCAATCGCCGCCCTTTGAGCTTCTCCGCCGGAAAGTTCATTCGGCTTGTGATGCATCCGCTCCGTAATCCCTACTGATTTTATCGCATCCAGGACTTTTTGCTTTCTTTTAGCCCTCGGCTCTTTGGCATAAATCAGCGGCAGTTCGACATTTTTATATACCGAATATCTGGGAAGCAGGTTATAACTTTGAAATATAAATCCAATTTTTTTTCCCCGTATTTTTGGAAATTCACGTTTGGCAATTTCTAGTATATTCTGTCCGTCCAGTTCATAGATTCCGTCAGTCGGCCAGTCCAATAATCCTATTATATTCATCAGCGTTGACTTACCAGATCCCGACGGACCCATAAATGCGATAAAATCTCCTTTATTAATCTCGAGTGAAACACGTTTAATCACAGGAAGGAATCTTTTCTTGCCTAACTGGTATGATTTATCAATTTTATGAAGTTTGATAACAGATTTTGGCATATAGTTATTTTCTTTTTATCATGATGAATAGCACACTGCCTATTAATGTTACAATCGTAAAGATTTCAGAAAACATGATTGCTACGTCACTGCTCTGAGCAAAGAAGAACTTCACAATCAAATATATCGAGCCAAATACTACCACATTTAGTACAACCAGAAACAGAAATTTCATCATGAGAGACATATGCCCGGACGGGAGCATCCGCTCCGGATCATCTTCCTGCTTATTAAACATTTTTTCCTGTTCCTTCAGCGGTTTTTTTACTTCATCCATAGTAATAATATTAATAATTAACCTATATAATTATAGCTTATTTTGCAACTAATTTCAAAATTTTTTCACCTGCGGAATACGGCACGGCACGGGTTTTTGAGATATGACCCAGAGGCAATCCGGGAATGTTACTGTTGTGAAAATCACTACCACCGGACACTTCCAGATTATTCCGCTTCGCAAATTTTAACAGATTATTTATATCTTCAACATAATGATCGGAGGCATAAGCTTCAATGCCGTCCAGACCAAGCTTCTTCAATTCCATCAGATTACTTTTCCATGAACCTTTTACCGGCCACAGTGACAGGTCAGGCGAATACCTTCTACCCAGCGGATGGGATATAAATACATAGCCGCCCGCGTCGTGTATCAGATTGATAGCATCCTTTGCGGTAAGATTTTTCTTTTCCGCGTACGCACTAGCTCCTTTGATCAAATATTTTGCAATGAATTGAGAGCGGTCAGGGACAAACCCGAAATCTTTTATCAGTTGTTTATTATTTCTTTTATCAAATATTACCTGGTCAGCAAGGTGCGGACGTCCTATAATTTTTTCTGCTCTTCTGCTAACCTTGCTATAACTGACTATATAACCAAGCCTATTAAGATTTGAAATCATCTTTTTAATGCGAACTATTCTGCTTTTTACATAAAACTGCCCCGCTTTCTTTATCGCAATGTGCTGATGATCAAATCCATAGCCTAATAAATGCAATTCTTCCCCTTTGAAAGTTACTGTTACTTCGATTCCGGAAATAAATGGAAATCCGTATTTTTTTGCAGCTTTTTTTACATCAGTCATCCCTTCAGCCGCATCATGATCACATACTACCAGTATTTCCACACCTGTTTTTTTCGCCATACGAAAAAGCTCTAAGGGGGTTAATGACCCGTCAGAGTAGGTAGAATGCACCTGCAGATCAACTTTTCTTTGTATCATTTATTTTTAAATACAGTTTAAAAGCATCAATAAATGGTCTTACAAAATTATTATTATCCTTTTTTATTCTTTTACTAATCTCATCTAATTTAACAAATTCACATTGTACAATCTCATTTGGATCAAGATTGAACGGTCCTTCTGACATACCATAAAATAGTTCATGAAATACTTTATTATTTTTCAGCTCATTTTCTATAACGTAAGACCCAACTTTTGACAGTTCAGTTACTATGCCTAATTCCTCTTTTAATTCTCGATTTGCGGATTCTTCAAATGTCTCGCCAAAGTTAACTTTTCCTCCAGCAGAAGATGTATACATGTTTGGGTATGCTTTTTTAAAATGAGGGCGTTTACAGATTAGGAGTTCATTATCTTTATTGAAAATGAAAATGTGTACTGAACGGTGATTAAGCCCCTTTTTCCTAATTTCCTCCATTGTCGCTTTCCCAATAGCATTATTACTATTATCAACGACAATCATCAATTCATTTTTTTCGTTCATATTTTATTCCTTCATTACCCATATTATATCGCATTTTACGGAATAAATCCCGTTAGAAGCTCACTTTAGGTATTAAAACCCGTATTCTCTATACCTTATGTCCATCCATCCCCGCAACGAGGTGCGAGGTATCCTGCTTCTAACGGGATAAAAAAACCTGTCAAAACTTCCGCAGTTAAGACAGGGTCCGTGAAAAATGAGCGAACCGCCCTCTAGTGCCAGAACATCCTGCGGTCGGTGAACAGCATCGCGATGCCCAGTTCGTCTGCAGCCTTGATTGAATCCTGGTCACGCATCGATCCGCCCTGCTGTACAATCGTCCTGATGCCGAACTCGCCCGCAAGGCGCACGCAGTCGTCGAACGGGAAGAAACTGTCCGAGATCAGCACCGCGTGGTGCAGATCCATGTTCTGCTCTTCCATGTTATGCATGGCCTGTTCCAGCGCGAGCCGGGTCGACTTGATTCGGCTGGTCTGTCCATTGCCGATACCGATCGTGCGCCCTTTCCAAACCACGATCACGGAATTGGACTTGACGTGCTTCGTCACCTTGCACCCGAACCTGATGTCCGGCCAGTAGTAATCCTTGATGTCAAGCTTGGTGACGCACCGGAACGACTTCCAGTCGAACGGCTCGGTGTCCATCGTCTGGACAACCATACCACCGGTCACCGGCTTGAAGTTCAGCGTACCCGGAGCCGTACTGTATGGAAGTGATTCCCCCAGCACGAACAGCGGGGTCTGTGCCTTGGCACGTTTCCTGGTGATGTGTTCGAGCGCACCCAGCGAGAAGCCAAGTGCGACGATCGCGTCCACCTTCTGCATGCAGATCGCATTGGCGAGTTCCTCTGTCACCGTGGCGTTGATCACCACAACACCGCCGAACGCGGATTCCGGATCGCATGCGAGTGCGTTCTGGAAAGCCCGCAGCGGACTGTCTTCGTCAACGCCAACTCCGCAAGGAGTACCGTGCTTGATGATCGCCGTCGCGAATTCCGGGGACAACTCACGGACCGTCTCGATGCCGGCGTTGATGTCCAGAACCGTGGTGGCCGAAAGTGGTTTACCCCAGACCTGTCCGGCATTCGCCGCAGTGTAGCACTGCATGCCGGGCAGTTCGTAGAACGCTCCCGACTGGTGCGGGTTCTCGCCGTAGCGCAGATCGTGCTTCTTCCGCAGACGCTGAACCATCCGGTCCGGGAAGCCGGTGAAATCGATATCCGAGGCCAGCCAGTCCGAGATCGTGGCGTCATACCACGCGGTATGAAGAAACGCCTCATATGCCAGTACCAGCCGATCCGTCCAATCGAAACCGACATCCTGCGGAAGACGCTGAATCACCATACCGTACTGTTCCGGCGAAGTGACAACCAGAACATGCTGATGGTTCTTCGCGGCCGCACGGATCAGAGCCACTCCGCCGATGTCGATCTGCTCGATCGCATCCTGGAAAGGAACGGCCGCGTCCGCTACCGTCTCCTCGAACGGATAGAGGTTCACGACGACCATGTCGAACGGGTAGATGCTGTGTTCGAACAGCTCCTGCATGTGAGCTTCGTTGGTCTGGTCCGCCAGGATTCCGCCGAGAATCGCCGGATGCAGGGTCTTGACCCGGCCGTCCAGAATTTCCGGGAAGCCGGTGACCTCTTCAACCGTCCTCACGGGAATCCCGGCTTCAGCCAGGTGTCTGGAAGTTCCGCCGGAAGAAACGATCTCCCAGCCGTATTCGACCAGCGTCTCTGCAAATTCGACGATCCCGCGCTTGTCGGACACGCTGATCAGAGCGCGCTGATTTGCTCGCATTTCCGCCCCTTTCGTGGCAAAGTGTGAGGTTTCACCGCAAACAACCGTTTTGAAAACGGTTTTTTAACTTATCACTCCAGACGTTACAAGTCAAATCAAAAAAGCATAGAAATCAGATATATTAAATTCCTTTTTATTTATTCCATTCCTTCTAAGAAGCTTTGTAAGCACATCGGCATATCAGCTGTATTATAGCCACCCTCCAGGACAATAAATGTCGTCAGCTTAAGCGCCTTTATTTTCTGCCCGATTTTTTTGTATGATTCAATCTCCAATTTAATTTCTCCGAGAGGATCATTTTTATAAGTATCAAATCCAAGCGAAACCGCCAGAAGTTCCGGAGTGAAATCATAAATATTTCTTATTGCAATATCCAAATTTTGCAAATAGACTTCTTCCGACGTTTTTGGTTCCATCGGATAATTATAGCAGTTGAATTTCGATGACAATCCGGTGTCCGTATACAAATGCGCTTGGTGAAGCGAAACATATATAACTTTTGTATTTCTAAAAAATATGTCTTCGGTTCCGTTCCCGTGATGGCAATCAATATCAAGAATTGCAACTTTTTTCATATTTTTCAAATTTTTAGCCACCGCAATTGCTATATTGTTAAAATAGCAAAATCCACCGTTAAAATCCTTTCCCGCATGATGTCCGGGAGGTCGCATTAAGGAAAGTGCCGTCTCGCCAGTTTGAAGGGGTATTTCACAAGCTTTAATTGCTCCGCCGGCAGCAAGCATGGAGTATGTATAAATATTTTTTACATCCGTATCATTTGTATCTATTTTGATTTCATTTTTTACTTTTTCAATCAAATCTTGTGAATGCACTAATTTAATATCCTCCTCTTGAGCCAAATCCGGCTCAATGAATTGATAACCACTTTTTTTCAGTAATTCAACACAATAGCTAATTCTCCCCGGTGTTTCCGGAGAGGCTAAGTCAATGTATTCCAAACATTTTGGTGAATAGACTATTTTCATTTTACTGCGCAATATTTATTTCTTTACTCATACGTAAATATCCAAACTGAATATTTATCGCAATATATATTAAGCTTGCTTCAGTTTTCTATAGATATTTTTTAAACCACTTTGTGGCTGCGACAATTGAGCTGTTTAGTGATTTGATTTTTCGGAATTGATGGTCACCATCCGGAACAATAAATAATTTTTTAATTGCTCTTAATTTGTGATAAAATTTACGATTATCTGCCAAAGAAACGGCGCTGTCTTTATCGCCCTGTATTATGAAGACCGGACATTGTATTTTGTCATAATAATCAAACGGCTTGACTACAGCTTGCGCATCTTTATAAAATGAATAATCAAATTTCCAATAGGTATCTCGTCCCTGATCATACATATAACTATATCCTTTTCTTTTCCATCCCTCTAATTGCCCTTTTTTATTGAAACTTTTTCTAATTATATTAAAAAAATCCAACGATGGGGCAAAAGCAACTACCGTTTTAACCTTATTAGGATTATTTGCTGCAGAAACTAGCGCCACTCCCCCGCCCAAACTTAATCCGGCCAGTCCAATTCTTTTATTATCAACAAATCTCTGTTTGGCAAGATATTTTATTGCTGAATCAACATCCTCAATCTGTTGTGTAAATTTCATTTTTGAATAGACTCCTTCGCTTTCTCCCCAGTTGGAAAAATCAAACCGCAGTACCACAAAACCTTCCACACTCAGATTACGGGATAGGACAAGCGGAATTATCTGATCCTTGGTACGTTTGAAACCATGGCAAATAATAACTGCCGGATGTTTTCTCTTTGCATCAGGAACATGGAGTACGCCAACTAGCCTCTTTCCTTTACTATTTTTAAATTCTATTCTTTTTTCGATCATTGTTTGGCCTTTCTTCCTTTATTATTTCTCCACTATTATTTATTTTTAAATATCCAACTATCCAAACTGAATTTGTTTTTATGGCTCACAGTGACTAATCCTGCAATAATTATAAACAGTAAATCTCTGACATACGTACCCCAGTCCAGCGCACTTTCAGAATCAAAACAACCGCAGGCAATTGCACCGCCACGGTAAAGAGTAGCCAGAATTGCGATCATAAAGCTAAGTAGCATCAGATTTACAATCGTTATACTGAACCTGGTGAGCAGACCGATTGCTAACATTGCGCCGATTACCAGCTCCACCCACGGCAGAGCATAACCATACCAGGTTTCCAGCGGATCGGGCAGCACATTGTACTGACGGACAGTTGCCATGAATTCATCAGGTGCCGGAATTTTTGACATAGCTGACATGATAAACACAGCGCCCAATAATATCCGAAAGACTAGTGTTGCATAATCATTCACAAATATTTTATTCATTCCAAATACTACTTTTTGATAAAATGATTTATTTTGTACTGTGATATCGTTCATTATCCTACTTTCTAGTAATAGATGCTTAATTACAAATAACTATTCAATTGACTCTAAATTAGCACTAAGCTAATTTCCTCTACAATAGTTTTATTATCAAAAACGTTCTCGCCAAAAATAATTATAATCACAATTTTTTTATTATACCATTGTTTGCGTCAACTTCTACCATATCGCCATCTTTAAAAAATTTAGTGGCAATCTTGGTTCCAATAATACAGGGTTTGTTCATTTCCCGTGAAACTACTGCCGCATGTGAAGTAATTCCTCCTTCATTGGTTACAAAAGCGCTAGCTCTATACATTAATGGAACAAAATCAACGGAAGTCATACTTGTAACAATAACATCATGATTTTTAAACTTATGAAAATCTCTACTGGACAATATAATTCTAACTACCGCCCTTACTTTGCCTTTATTGGCTATCACACCTGACAATTCTTTTCCCTTCCCGTAATTTATTTTATCCTTTGCCCTAACGGTTTGGGTTAACATTGTTTTTAGATCCGACGGCCCAAGAATAGCATATGCGTCTTTGTTGTCAGCAGGCACTACTCCACCCCATTGGCGATTTTTCAATATCTGCAATACTTTTTTATCATTTCTGAAATAGAGTCTTTCTATTTCGCGTGGGGATAATTTCCAACACTCTCGCCAGCCGGACAGTTGGTATTTATCAGCAATAGCTTGAAATAACGGGCGATAGGCAACACTCGCCCGACAGAAAACGAATTTCCTATATTCATTGAGATAAGTGCCTGACTGCAAAATTTTCACTAATCTCTTTATTTTACTATTTTTGATCCGGGCTAATTTTATTTTACTTCTTTTGATTTTCTGCTTATTGATATCAGTCAATTTTTTAATTTCCCTGGTACAATTGCCCTTCATCAATTCACTTAACTGTTTTTTTATTTCAGAAGCAGTCCAAGGATTTTCATTAAAATTAACCGGAACATATGCATATTCTTCTACGTATTTTCCAAACTTACTAGCCGCTATTTTGTCACTAGGCAAATCTTTGACTGAAAGTTTCTTGCTTTGCAGCAAAGCTCCAATTTGTAAAAGTTCTATTTGAGTTTTAGCCAATGGACTATGCTTGGTAGGATAAGTCAAATCGGACATTAGAATATCCATTTCTGCGTTAGATAGATTGTCATAATATTTCTTCAGTTCAATTTCTAAGACTGATAACATGTGACGACCGATAGCTGCAGTCAAAAAAAGACCAGCACATGATATATTTTGTGCCAGAATGTATTCTTTATAATTTTTTAAAGTATAATGCCTTTCCAATTGGTTACTTGCCAGTAACAATTTGCGCCCATATTTCGCATATTGTTTTTCCAGAATTTGTAAATTACCAGGCGCTAATAGATAGTCTTCCAAATATTTCAAATACTCAGCCAAGCTATCCTTATTAGTAAATAAATATGTTTGAAATCCGTCATGTGTCAATCCGGCATGTTTAACACTTATTAAATTGTAGTATTTAGAATATTTATAATGCCCGGAAATATCAAGACAGGCCTGAAAAAACGACATGTTCCGGCTAATAGTCAAAATCCAATCTGAATACTTCATATGCATAAATAGGAATTGTACTAAAGTGTTAAATATTTTTATCGAGCCATTTAATTGTTTCTCTTGCAAATAAGTTTATATGTTTCTTTGAAATAAGTGTATGCGGCATATTTGGCAGAATAATTCGCTTCTTCTTACACCTTAGCTGTCTATAGAGTTCAATGAACTTTTTTTGCGTGCCTGAATATTCATTACTACCATAAATAACCAATGTAGGACAAATTACTTTTTTAAGGTATTGATCTACCTTATACCTTATCCCCTCGTGATAAAGCAGGATCCCAACT
This sequence comes from Patescibacteria group bacterium, assembly GCA_041664365.1. Lineage (NCBI taxonomy): Bacteria > Patescibacteria group bacterium. The sequence continues at coordinate 139,411 of JBAYKW010000001.1, read as the reverse complement.
TTAATATTTTTTTTCAGACCATAACTATACATATTTACCCATCCACGCCTTTTCAGTATTGAAAACATCTTTTCTCTTTCCTGTTCATATTTTAAATCATAGGTCGGTCCTTGCAGTACCATACACTTCATTCTCTTATCGCTTGAAGCTATGATATACGCCGGCATCGCCCCGATAGAAAATCCGATTATTGAATACTCCTTTTTACCCAGTATCCTTAATACATGTGAAATGATTTGTTTTGTATCTTGGATATATCCGCCCACCGTAAAATCAATAAAACTGTTTCTGCTTTCACTGGCACCGTTTGTAGCATTAAAGCGAACAACTGTATAGCCTGCCATAACCAATTCTCCGGCAGTTCCTCTCATGACCGGTTTCTCAACAAACCCGAAAAGCCCGTGGCACAAAACAACCAGCGGACCTGGATTTTTTCCCTTCCATTCCATTACCGCGTATATCGTTTTTCCTTTTCTGTTTTTTATCCGGATTTCTTTTTTCATACTAACTTCTCTCCAAAATCATTTTGATATCAATAGACGCACGTGGTAAATATTTTGACTGTAAATAATGGCAGGTAATTTCCTCATCCAGATCCTGGTTGATCGCGCGGTTACCCAGCCGGTGCACTCCATCTACCACCAAATATATTTCCTTCTGAGGGTAATAGAATATCAGTATATCCCCTGCCGGTACGTCATCATAATCATAAAAACTTTTGAAATGATCCTCATTGACCTTGGTCTGCGCCAGCGCGTAGACATCTTTCAGCCTGACCGGCAGATATTCCTCGTCTTTTTGTGCTTCTTCAAACGCATTGGTAATAATTCCGCACTTCTGGTATCTCGGCAGATAATAATCCATAATGTCAGAAACTTTCTTTTGTTCCGAAAATTCCCGCTTACCTAAAAATAGCCAAGTCTTTTTCACCCGAACGCGGATATCCTTACTGTATTTTTCCAGGAAATCTGACATAGGATAAGTATAGCAATTCCGGCATAAAACGAAAGTCCGCCGATTTCAAGCTGCGTATTTGTGTGTTATGCTAGAGGGGTGTAATATCATTAATCTAAGTAAAATCGGGCAAAAGAATCATGAATCTGGAAAAGCTATATACAATTATGGAAGATCAGCCGAAATACCGTCTCACACAGGTTAAGGACGCTGTTTTCAGACTGTTAATCGCAGATTGGGATGAAGCCACCAATATACCGAAAGAAACCAGGAAAAGATTGAGAGCGGAATGCCCGCTCGAAATAAATGGCGAAATATTTGCGTCCAAAGACAGTAAAACAACTAAGGCTCTTATCACACTTGAAGACGGACTGCAGATTGAAACCGTTTTACTGATTCACAAAGACGGTCGTCACACCGTCTGCGTTTCAACGCAAGTGGGCTGTCCGATGGGCTGTGCTTTCTGCGCCACCGGCAAACTTGGCCTCGAAAGAAATCTGACTGCCGGTGAAATTCTGGACCAGGTACTATTTTTTTCCAGATTGTTGAAGGATAAAGACGAGCGCGTTTCCAATATTGTTTTCATGGGTATGGGAGAGCCGTTTCTGAATTATGACAATGTGCTTTCGGCAATAAATTATCTGAATAAAGACTTGGGTATCGGCGCGCGACGTATTTCCGTTTCAACCTGTGGGGTAATTTACGGCATCAATAAGCTGGCGGATCTGGATCTGCAAATCAATCTCGCTATCTCTCTGCATGCACCCAACCAGAAACTGCGCGACCAACTGATGCCAGTCAGCAATCATACCCCACTGAATAAACTGTTTGAAGCCGTGGATAATTATATCGCCAAAACAGGACGGCGTGTTATGTTTGAATATCTGATGATCAAAAATGCAAACGATTCAGTGGAGCTGGCGGAACAACTGGCGGAGTTAATGAACAAACCTTTATACATGGTCAACCTGATTGCCTACAATCCGACGGATGTTTTTAAACCTTCTGATCCACGAACCATAGCGGAATTCAAAGAGGTTTTGGAGAGAGCGGGCGTCACCGTTACTCAGCGCTACAGTTTCGGACAGGATATTAATGCTGCCTGCGGACAGCTGGCGAATAAGAAATTATAAAACCTAATACTATATAATCATGCCCAGAATAATCACCTTTGCATCAGGGAATATTTGGCGGTGGGATAAAACGCAGGATTTTGATAAATTAATCCCCTATGCAAAAAGTCTTAAGTTGGACGGCTTTGAACTAACCTTTAAAACCAAGGAACAGTTATATGCGTTTAAAATATCCAAAGCCAATGAAAAATGGCTAAAGAGTCTTAAATACGTGACCATTCATGCCCCCTTTAAGCTGGTTCGAAAAGCAGACGGTAAATTGGAAATAATTAGGCAGTTGCAGGTCATTGAAACATTGTACAAAAAATTCAATGCAAAAAATGTTATTATTCATCCCTTAGACTTACCTAATTCAAAAATTTTGAATCGTTTTAATTTTAAAGTCTCCACAGAAAATCTTACCCCTAAAAGTAAATTCACAATCTCAAAATTAAATAAAACTTTAAAGAAATACCCAAAAATCGGACTTTGTCTAGATGTCAGTCATGCATATCTTTGGTCTAAATACGAAACAGAAAAATTGGTAAAAACATTCGACAAAAGAATCACACAAATTCATTTGAGCGGAACTTACCGAAAAAGCGGTTATCATTCCATGAGAATTGTAACTGACAATTTTATGTTTTCCATTAAACCCATATTCAAACTGAATGTACCGATTGTGATTGAGGAAGATATGAAAATTAAAAGCAAGAAACTTTTAACCGATGAAGTCAATTATATTAAGGAAATGTTCAGGAAATAAGCGTCAACTCATTTTCGATATTTGATAGTATTCGAAAAATTAATACTAATGAAACATAATCCAAAAACTCTAGCATTATTGGCTGCCCTATTATTCGGGGCAAGTGCACCTATTTCTAAATTACTGCTGGCTGATTTTGAACCCATCCAACTGGCCGGATTTTTATATTTAGGAAGTGGCCTAGGCTTGTTATTTGTAAAATTGTTTCAAATTTTATTATTCAAATCCATTAATGATAAACAGGAAGCAAAAATAAATAGACGGGATATAAAATGGCTCGTTGGTGCAATTATTTTTGGTGGGATATTGGCTCCAGTTCTAATGATGACCGGTCTTAAAACAACCCAAGCTTCAACAGCTACGCTAATGCTGAATTTTGAAGCTGTTTCAACCACCATAATTGCCTTGTTATACTTTAAGGAACAAATTGGTAAAAAAGTATGGCTGGCTGTCATCTTACTTACAGTAGCAAGTATCATATTAACGTTCAACCTGACGGGTGGATGGGGTTTATCTATCGGGGCACTGGGAATTTTACTGGCCTGTATTTTATGGGGAGTCGATAATAATTTTACCAGAAATATATCTGCCAAAGACCCTTTGGTTATTGTAATTATCAAAGGTCTCGTATCAGGAACATTTTTAGTTCTGCTATCAACCGTCCTCGGTTATAATTATCCCGATATAAATAAAATTGTTTACGGATTGATTGTTGGTTTTCTATCCTATGGATTCAGTCTATACTTATTTGTAATTGCCCTAAGGAGTCTCGGTTCAGCCAGGACCAGTGCATTTTTCGGTCTGGCGCCGTTTTTGGGGACAATTTTATCACTGATAATATTCAGAGAATTCGGAAATATTATGTTTTATATTTCTTTACCATTCATGGTAACGGGAGTTTACATATTGTTTAACGAGAAACACAAACATACCCATCGGCACACGGGATTAATCCATGAGCACAAACACCGGCACAATGATTTGCATCACGAACATGAAGAAAACAATTTAGAAAGTACTGAACATACACACTTACATAAACACGAGAACACCGAACATGCCCACGAACATTCTCCGGATATTCACCATAGGCATGTGCATTGATTATTTATGCTAATTTGAGGTAAAATGAGAATGAAAATATAAATTATTTGAAAAATATATGACCAAAGCACAAATTAAAGGGCACCAAGTAATTTGTTCCGCGTTTATTGAAAAAAATAAAAGGTTTCTGATCGTTATGGACCATAAATTCAAAGTGTGGCGGGTGCCAGGTGGCAGAGCGGAGCACGGGGAAAAATTGGAAGACACTTTAATACGGGAAATGCAGGAAGAAACCGGTATTACCTTTTCCAACCCCGAGTTCATCGGTTTCGGTCAGGACCAGCAGTTCAAGGTAGATGATAAACTGGAAACTTCCCGACTAATCATGTATTTTCATGTGCACACTGATATGGAACCCACACTGGACCAAAGAGAGGCATCACAATACAAATGGGTTTCGCTTGACGAACTTAAAGAAATAGATTTAGATAACAAAGAAGGCGCATTAACCGATTTCTTCAATCGCAACCCTAATTTTAAATAAAAACATTTATGACAGATAACGTAATAGTTAAAGGGTCCAGCATCAACAATAAGGGTGTTTTTGCGACGAAAGACTTTAAAAAAGGCGAGGTAGTGCTCCCCTGGCAAGTGAACAGCATTCTTAGCATGGAAGAAGTTAAAAAACTGCCTGCCTCTGAAAGGCATTACATCGCCAACTATGCGGGAGGCAAATATCTGCATCAGCAGGAACCGGAAAGATACGTTAATCACTCCTGCGATCCGAACACAGAAACCGGAGAGGATTGCGATATTGCGGTCAGAGATATTAAAGAAGGTGAAGAAATAACGTCAGATTATTCCAAATCAAAGATGCTGATGCATTTTGAATGCAACTGCGGAGCGAAAAACTGTCGAAAATTTATTTAATATGTTCACCATCGGAACATTCGGAATAATCATGGATGAAAAGGAACGAGTTTTACTCAGTCACCGCCGGGATTTGGATTTGTGGAATCTGCCTGGAGGCAAAGTGGAAGCAAATGAATCTCCCTGGGACGCTGTAATTCGCGAGATTAAGGAAGAGACAGGTCTCGATACCAGAATAATTCATCTTTCAGGTGTATACAGCAAACCGGATAAAAATGAAATTGTATTTTCTTTTACCTGTGAAATAACTTGTGGTGAAATTACACTGACTGATGAAGCAGATGAAATTAAATACTTTGGATTGGAACAATTTCCGAAAAACACTTCCCCTAAACAAGTAGAACGGATAAGAGATTATTTTGCGGATCAATCTAAAACACATTACAAAATTCAAACAGGTCCGTCATCCGCTGATCTGGTTAAGCAGGGAAAACTTTAAGCATAATCAAAAACAGTATCGATTAATACTGTTTTAATTTTCTCTTAAATATTTAAATCTAAAATTTACTTTTCCGCAGGATATATGACATTAGTATTAACTGACTTACGCCCAATATGAGCGGCGAAACCATTAACCCTGTCTTTTGTGATGTAAATTTTATTATCAATAACAAAACAGAAACACTGAAAAACCTGCCAATATTCAGAAACAACTCCTTGTCAAAAACAAACATGTACTGGTTATCCATCTCCTCGTTGGTCTCGTCATCCATAACGTCCAGAAGAATCGGCTCGATTGTCAGCCACTGAAAGATGGAGGCAATGCCGGCAAATAATACATAAACATAAATATTGAATGGGTGATCTAATAGCAATAAAAATATTGAAAATAATATATTCAGGGAAAGCGATACAAAAAATACCGGTTTGCGATGATGACTTTTAGAAAGCCGACCGTACAGATATGTCGCAGTGGCAATTATTAATGTGACAATTGTACTGATCGTTCCTAATACTCCCTCGTCACCCAGATAAAATAAAATAAGTAGCGTCGGAAGGAAGAACCCTACTCCTTCCAAAACTCCCATACTAAAGCTGATCAGCCGTACCATATTCCATTTTGTGGAAATCCGGAATTTGGCTATGGTATTTATTTTAGGTGTAACATAATCTGTTTTCAAAATTATTACTCCGGAATATGTCATGACTACTACGGCCAGCACGGAAAGCACCCAGTAGGCAATTGTTGGGGTATACAGCCCGCTATTCTCCCCCAGCACGATCAGCCAACCAACCAAAAAAGTAACCAGCAAAGAAATAAGGGAATTCAGAATGGATGCAATGCTGTAAAAGTAATTGCGATGGCTGGATTCAATTTCCTGAAATGTAAGAAAATTACGGTTTGCCCAGTAGATTCCGGCACCGAAACCATAGATCCCACCGTAAAATAAAAAATGCCAGACAGTACTGCCTGAAAACAAAATCGTCGCAGCAATCGCGATCGAAGTCACCACTAAACCGGTAAAATACAACTTTGTTATTTTAATCCGCTTTAATAACAACCCGTTGACATAAAAACCAAGTGGGAGAAAAATGAAAAAACCGAGATTATATATAACGACACTGGGAAGCGATGCGGTGCTGCGCCAGATAAATGAATTGATAAAAATAGTCAAAAGCGGATGCGCGATACTGCGCAAAGCAAAGGAAAATATCAAAATCCGAGACTTCTCAGGCAGCATCTTATAATGTTTTGTTTCACGCAAAAAAATATTCATTCATCTAAAAATTACTGATATGTGTATTGTAGTTCCGTTTATATTGCGGGTCAATGTGTTTAATATAAAAAACCGTTCCGCTATTCGAAACAGTTTTTTATATGGTTTATTCTATTATTCCCCCGCCTACTTGAACACCACTTCTGTATGACATGGGATAAGCAAAGAACCCGGAGCTCACAATTGTATCGCCATATCTGTTAAATATTCGGATATGTGGACCGCCACCCGGGCCAGCACCTGTTATGATTTCGTCACGCCCATCCTGGTTTAAATCAGCAACAGCCACATTTACTCCGCCTCTAAAAGCATTATCATAGGCGAAGAATCCCGGCGTAAATTTGATATTTCCGAAGGGATCGAAAACTCTAACATGCGGCCCCATTCGTATATTTGTTCCGGTAATAATCTCATCCCTACCGTCGCCGTCTAAATCACCACATGCAACCTTAATTCCATGCCTTAAATCCTCACGGTAAGCAAAGAACCCCGGTGAAAATTTAAGATTGCCGTTGCCGTCAAAAACCCGAACGTGAGGACCACCGCCTGATTCGGTTCCAGTAATTATTTCCGATTTACCATCTCCGTCCAAATCTCCGGCTGCTACTTTTACGCCTAAAAGATAATTATAATTGTATGCGGAAAACTCCTTCATTAACTGATATTGTCCATCACGATAAGTAAAAACTTTTACCAGATGTCCGCCCACTCCCGCTCCGGTGATTATTTCCTTGATTCCATTTCCGTCAACATCACCAATTGCAATATTGATTCCACCGCCGAAACTTTCATCATATGCTAGAAATGAATTTATTAAATTTCCTTCTACACTGTATATTTTTACCTCCGGCATTCTTCCCAGCACTGGACTGACGACAATATCAGCCTTACCATCAAGAGTAATATCTCCAATCGACAGATTAATTCCACCTAAATATTCTTTTTCGTAAACCAGGAATTCTCGTATGAACTCACCTTGATTGCTGAATACTCTAACATACGGCGCTTCCCATTGGTTACTGGCAACAATTATTCCGGTTTTATCACTTGGTCCTACAACATCTGAATCAGGTAGAGTACTAACTACCGGCAATGGTACAAACTCCGGAATCTCCATTCCCTTATGTTCAAATACTAAGCCGGTTATTCCAGCACCCTGAGGTATTGCAAACTGTAACACAATAAAATTTGCATTATTCTGAAGTGTAATACCATAAAACGTGCTTCCTGCCAATTGTACTGTTTCAATCTTTTCACCTGCACTATTATATACAAAAGCAGTTATGGAATATTCGTTTGTCACCTGGATGCCAATTTTCTTTGTTTGTGAAAACACATAACTGGTCCGTTGTGCATTTTTTGTAACAAACCCAAGTGTCAGTTGGGGTGAAAATGGACCATGATCACTCACAACAATACCATTCGCGTCTACCGCCAATAGATTATCCCCGTATCCCGCAGGTTTTGGATATCCTAAATCATAGGCAAGCGCACTAATGACAACGCCATCCTTTGCGGTAATGCTATTTGTGCTGTCAAAATCAGTTACTCCCTGAAGAATATTTTGAAAGGTTGTACCATTAAACAATCGGTCACCATCAAAATATGGCGCACGATTATATTGAATTGTCCTTGGTTCTGCTAATGTTCCAATGAAGTCATCTACGTTATTTGTTACACTAGCAGCTTTTACTGATATCGGTATGAAAGCACCAAATATCAATACTATCAAAAATATTATTTTTTTATTCATATCTATATTATTACTAATTTAAACAACGTTTGATACTATCACAAACATTCATTCATGTCAATGTTAACATAAAACCGCTGAAATTAGCGGTTAATACAGAATGAGTGGAATTACTAAGAAATTGTAAATATATTGATCTTTTCAATAGCTTTTTTTGCGAGTTCAATTCTTTCCCTGCGGTTTGCATAAAAAGTGAATAGTTTACTGCCTTTCTTAACTTCCTGTCCAACCCTTTTATGTAAATAAATACCGGCTAGCTTCTCTGCTGGAGCTCCTAAAGTTCTGGCGATCTCGTCTATGGCTTTATTATCAACTGCAGTTATCTTTCCAATCTTTGTCGAAAGTACCCGGTAATATTCACCACCCAAAACCACAGCGTCTGAATCAATTGTTGAATCACCCCCTTGCTCCTTGATTACAACCTGCATTTTTTTCCATGCCTTACCGGAAACTAGAATTTCTTCTGCAACTGACTTTCCCTTACCGCGCGCCACCTGACCGGATATTTCCAGAAGTTTTCCAGCCAAAATCAGTGCCTTATCCTGTAAATCTTTTGGCCTGTTGCTTTTTTGTTGCAATACACGCAGGACATCGCGTGATTCTAATGCTGGTCCGACCCCTCTACCTACCGGTTCATTGGCAAATATTTTTTCCACATGAACTTTAATTCCGAAACGCTTGCCCAGATATATGAACTTCTTTTCAATATCATTTGCGGTTTTCATATCCGGAATTTTCGATGTAATACCGACCGGCATATCAATTATCAGATATTTAATTCCCATTGCAACTTTTTTTGCTAAAATACTGACAACCATTTTATCAAATGGTTCTAAGGATAACGGTTTTGTAACCTTGATTATTAAATCATCTGCCGGAGCAATATTCAGTCCGCCACCCCAGATCATACATACTTTATTTTTCATTACCATCTGCTTGATCCTTGCCATGGTGAAACTGACCGGTGCTAATACCTCCATTGTATCTGCTGTTCCTGATGGAGAAGTTATCGCACGTGAAGATGTTTTGGGAATATACAAACCGAATGCAGCAACAATCGGTACTACGATCATTGTTGTTCTGTTTCCGGCCAAACCACCGACGGAATGTTTGTCCACTACAATTTTGTTTTTAGGGAAACTCAGCTGTTCCCCCGTTTCAGCGATTGACTTCGTCAAAGAGTACAATTCTTGAGATGTATACGGTTGTGAAAAACCTGATGCGACAAAATATGAAGTCTCAACAGGACCAAGTCTTCTGCTTACAATATCGGCGATTATTGAATGGATTTCTTCATAGTTTAATACACCGCCTTTTAATTTTTTATTTATAGCTTTTACTGATTCCGGGCGTTCCACTATTGCAACTTCAATAATTTCATCTTTCTTCATCGGGTACTTAACCCAGATTTCCTCAAACAGCCCTATCTCTCCTGGTTTAATCTCCTTTTCTGCTAAATTCACAGTTGCGAATATTCTTTTGCGATTATGCCAAGATAAACCGATGCTATCCCCCGCACGAATACCAAAATTCAATGCCTCCTTTTCATTCAAAAGAACCTTCGGCATTTCGCCGGTTTCAATATCAATCTTTTTTGCCCTCAAATAGAATGCCATGATTTATTTTTATTTGTAATTGGTAATTTAGTAATTTGCAGTTCGTGATTACCAATTACCATTTACGAATTACTTATTTCCAATACCTAATCGCGACAGCTAATTCGATGTTATCCTTTGCATATTCTTCAAGTGACACCCCGTTAATTGTTGCGTCCAAAGCCTGCTTTACAGCTTTTGCACCAGCGAATGTTCCGTCGGGGTGTCCATGAATTCCACCGCCAAAGTTCATAATTACATCCTTGCCGAATATTTTGTATAACGACGGTATCAGATTAGGATACAGACCGCCCGATGCGATTGGGAATACTGTCTTGATTGCGAACCATTTACTGCGCAGAAAATCATCGATTTCCACCACATTATCCTTACCGCCTTCCATTTTTCCGACTACCGTGCCGGTATGCAATTGGTCGATTCCGGCAAGACGCGCCAGTTTTGATAACACCAGCATACTCATTCCGTGCTTACTGTTTTTTGTAAACATTGAGTGTCCCGCGCGATGGCCATGGATTATTAATCCCAGATCCCGTTTGCGCAACATTTGCACATTGTCGAGGCCGACAGATACCATATCTATCATCACTACTTCACCACCCAAACTTTTAACCAGTTGTGCTCTCCTGATCATTTCGTCCGGCTGTGCCGTTATATTAAAAACACAAAGCTTCTTACTGCCTGTTTCCTTTTCTGCTTTATCCCTCATTTTTAATGTTAGACGCACCCGCTGGTCAAAACGGCTGAAGGAAAGGTCGGTCAGATTTTCATCATCTTTTACCAAATCAATTCCACCGATGAATACTTGATAAGAAAGAGTGGCGTGCTGCAGTGCTGATAGACCCAACTTCGGCTTTAAAATCGACCCTAGAATTGGTCTGTCATAAATTCCCGTTATGCGTCTAATACCCTTAATACCGAAGCGTGGCCCCTGGAAACTATTTACATAACTTTCCGGAAAATCAACATCTGAGAGGCGCAGATTTTTTATTATCTTCATGCTAAAAACATTTCCGGCAACACCGGATAAAAATTGCGGGATGCTTCCCTTTTCAAACAAGGCAATTGGATAAGCGACTTTGAAGGTGTGCGCTTTTTTATCAATATCAAATGCTTTAGCACCAAGCTTTGTAAATGTTGCTTTGGATAATGTGGCAAGATCAGTCCAGGTTCCGATAGAAGATTCTGCCGCTACTCCTCCTGCCGCATCTGAAAAATCAATATTTGTATCCATATAAAAAGAAGCGACTAATTCCGTTTTTTTTGGTTTATAATCTTGATCAACAAATTTTTTATAAAATTTATTCATTTTAAAAGTTTTTAAAAATCCATGGGTAATGTTTTTGCACCAGATACGCGACATCGCGCGGCTTAATTACGCCAAATTCACAAATTATCCCCTTGATAAATTTGAACGGGATACGATCAAAAGCAAAATTGATTATCTTCAATCCCTTGGGACCATTCGGCCATATTTCTTTTCGGTCGCGCAGTTCAATACCGATATATTTACTGATAAATGTTTCCGGATCGGTTTTTAAAAGAGACGCAGCAACATAAACCGGGATTTTTTCATGATTAGCAACCAGTGCGATACCAAAGCTGCCAACTTTATTGATTACCGAACCGCCGGATGTAACAGAGTCAGCACCCAGAAAAGCAATGTCCACCATCACTTCACGACCACTAGTTCTACTGATCAGAAACGCGGCTGCGGAATCAGCCACCATTGTAACATCAATTTTTTGTTTCAAAAGATTTTTAGCTGTTGTTCTGCCCTGAAACAGCGGACGTGTTTCCGTGCAAAAAACGCGCGGCATCTTAGAGTGCTTGCTGGCCTCCGCAATAATATGTTCCACAGTCGAGGAATGACAGTGCGTAAACACTTTCATATTCGGCTTAATCAGTCTTGCACCAGCCTCAGCAATTTTCTGATCATGATATTTCAGAAGAACTAAAAAGAGATGGCAGGCTTTTTTTAGTAGTTTCACCAGTTCAGGGACAGACAAACCGTCTTTATTGTTCTCTAAATAGTGTAATACGAATTGGACTGAATTACGTGATAGCGGTTCGGTTGGTCTTGCTTCTGCCAGCGCTTTGCCGCTTTTTCTTATCTCAGAGAGAAATTGAGTCTTAGTTTTTTTCAGCAACTGATTGCTTTCGGACTGCAAAGCATCCAAAATTACTCTGGTTATCTGTGTCGCACCCTGTATTTCTAAAGATGCTATTTTTGTTACCGTTTTTTGGACCGCACTGTTCATAAGGACAGTATACCATTTATATCATTCCCATTCAATCGTGCCCGGCGGCTTGTTAGTGAAATCATACAAAATTAGATCAATCATTTTTATGCTTTGTAGCTTTGCAACAATCTGTTTTACAAAATTTTCGGGCAGAGGAAAAAATTTTACCGTCATTGCCTCTTCGGACTGCACCGGCCGTAGGATTATTGTATAGCCGCCCGAGAGCGAATACGGCACAAGAACAACCGGAAACTGCCAAATCTTTTTATCCAAACCGAATTTTTTTATTTCAGACTGCACAATATTGTCCGCTTCCTGCAGAAGTTTGATATTTTTTTTATTGAGCAGGAGTTTTTTATTCTTACCAATGCCTACCGCATTTTTTCTGCTGAAAAGTATCAGACAGGCACGATTCACACTTGGGATCTGATTTGCAACCAGCGGTCCTAAAATCTGCATTTGCTTAATGCTTATATCGCCGGAAAAAACCGCCGGATGAGCATAGGTACGCCCATCCCCCTGAACACCAACACTTCGGACCGGCATAACGTATCCGGTAATATCCGTTTTGTTATCAAAATTAAACTGCGTGATTAATTCATCCAGATCTTTGTTCTGCTTTTTTAGATTGTCTCCGTATTGCCTCCCATCGGAACAAATCATTCGGATAGCCAATCCAGGCCCGGGAAACGGGTGCCGGTTAATTATTTCATCGGGCAGTCCAATTTTTTTCCCTAATAACCGGACTTCATCTTTATAAAGGTCCTTCAAAGGTTCAATGACCAATCCTTTTTTTATCATTTCCAAAACTTCTTTTACGCGGTTATGATGCGTTTTTATTTTGTCCGCATGTTTTGTACCGCCCGATTCTATGGTGTCAGGATAAATGGTCCCTTGTGCTAGTATCCAATCTTTCGGATTAAGCTTAAACCTTTTCATTGCAATTCTCTGCGCATCCAGATAAGCCCGACCGATAATTTTCCGCTTTTTTTCCGGATCAATTACTCCACGTAATCTTCTAAGAAACATTGCAGACGCATTCATTATTGCCAAATTGGAGAATCCAAGCTTATCTAAAGTACTTTGAATTTCACTTGATTCATTCTTCCTCATAAAACCCAGATCAATATGCAACCCGAACACCTTTTCCTTTCCCAGCACGCGGTTAAGCAATGCAAAACATACTGCCGAATCCACACCGCCAGAAACCAGTAAAAAAACTTTTCTTTCACCGACTTTTTTTATTATCTCGTCTTCAATTGTCCCTAAATACTGACTGATATCCCATTCCTTTTTTGCGCCGCAGATGCTGAAAACGAAATTTCTGATCAAATCCAGTCCGTTTTCCGTATGCGAAACTTCGGGGTGAAACTGAACCCCGTAAATTTTTTCTGCAGTATTCCCCATCGCGGCAACCGGGCAATGTTGGGTCCCGGCAAGAATTATGAATCCTTTTGGAACCTTTGTAACCAGATCGCCATGGCTCATCCAGACTTGGCTTTTTTGCCTGAATTTTTTAAAGATGCCATTGAATGACTCGACTTTTAACTCTGCCACACCGTATTCTCTAACATCACCCCTAACAACTTTTCCGCCCAGCAGATGGCTGATCAGCTGATGGCCGTAACAGACGCCCAAAATCGGCAGACCGCTTTTCAGAATTTTACGGTCAAATTTTATTTTATCATTATAAACGCTGTTTGGTCCTCCCGAAAGGATGATTCCCCAGGACGATTCCAGTCTGATAAGTGGTGTTTCCGGCGGATAGATATTAGCTAAAACACCCAGCTGGCGAATTCTCCGCGCAATTAAGTGGGTGTATTGGGAACCAAAATCTAATATTGCAATCTGTTTTTGTTTCATACTTGTCTTTATTGTAAAATATCCTTACAATTAAAACAACATTTTAACATTTACCCTAAAACCTTACCCCTTAACCCTAATCATTATGTTCACTCAGTTTGAAGAGACTTTAACCTATGACGATGTATTGCTAGTGCCCCAAAAATCAGCGATTCTTCCGAATGATACAGATTTGAAAACGCGGTTGACCAGAAGAATCAGCCTGAATATTCCGCTGATCTCCTCACCGATGGATACAGTGACTGAGCATCGCCTGGCGATCGCTCTCGCACTGCACGGCGGAATAGGAATCATTCACAAAAATATGCCGGCAGACCAGCAGGCACAGGAAGTCAGTTTTGTAAAAAGGTTTGAGAACGGATTTATTGAAAATCCCGTTACCCTACAACCGGAAGATCCGATTGAAGATGCGGCGGAAATCCGCGACAAAAAAGGATACAAGAAAATCCCGATTGTCGACAGAAACAACAAGCTCGTCGGAATGATTACAGAACAGGACTACTTCGTGCCGGATGATTTGAAATTACCGATTAAATTCAAAATGAAGCGGATTAATGAAATTGTGGTGGGTAAACACGGCATGACTCTGCAACAGGCCAACAAAATTATACGTGAAAAAAGACTTACCGCATTGCCTATAGTTAATAAGCAGGGAAAACTGATGAGTATGGTGACCAGAAAGGATCTGGAAAAAAACGAACAGCATCCCAATGCGTGTAAAGACGATAAGAAACAACTGCGCGTTGGTGCGGCGATTTCCGTTGGTTTAGAAGCGCTGGAGCGCGCCAAGTATCTGGTTGCCGCCGGCGCGGACGTTTTAGTAGTGGACACTGCCCACGGCCATACGAAAGGTGTACTCGATACAGTTAAAGCTTTAAAAAAGAACAGGCTATTTTCCAATGTGGATATTATTGCCGGCAATGTCGCCACAGAGGAAGGCACCAGAGATCTGATCCGCGCCGGCGCGGATGCCGTCAAAGTCGGTGTCGGACCCGGATCAATTTGCACCACCAGGGTTGTCGCCGGAATTGGCGTACCCCAAATCAGTGCAATTATGGCGGCGGTAAAGGGCAGAGGGAAATCCAATATTCCGATCATTGCCGACGGAGGAATCCGGTATTCCGGCGATATTGTTAAGGCACTCGGCGCTAAGGCAGATTCAGTCATGATCGGAAGTATGTTTGCCGGTTGTGAAGAAACGCCGGGAGAGATCGAATATGAAGGGGGTAAAATGTACAAATCCTACCGCGGAATGGGATCTAAAGAAGCAATGATACACGGATCAAAAGACCGTTACGGACAGGGATCGCAAAAAGACAGCGAAAAACTGGTTCCGGAGGGAGTTTCAGCCAGAGTGATCTATAAAGGTCTGGTATCACGACATATTTACCAGCTGGTTGGCGGAATTAAATCCGGCATGGGTTATATTGGCGCAAAAACCATTCCGGAACTGCATAAAAAAGCGAGGTTTATCAAGATCAGCCCGGCGGGACTACGAGAAAGTCATCCGCATGATGTTACAATAACCAAACAGCCGCCGAATTATCATTTGGAAAAATAATTATTCAAAAAGACGGGTGATCAATCCCCGTCTTTTTAGTCTGCTATATTTTTTTCCTCAACTGCATATGCGCCAGCTGAAGTTGCATCAACAGGTTAGTTTCGTTGATAAAATTATGCTTGCGGTTGGAAATCACAAAACTTCCGTTGATCATCAGGTCCCTGATATTTCTTCCGCCATATGTAATCATATTACTGACCAGGGTTTTAGGATCCTTGGAATTGTACGGCAAAAACCCGCGGTCCTGCAGTTTCCAAAATGCAATATCCGCCCTGTATCCGGGCAATAATTTTCCTACCTTTTTGAGACCGAGTAACCTGGCACCCTGTGCAGTTATCATATTGAATAAATCACTGTACGGAACAATCTTCCTGTTTTGATGCATGGTTTTTGTTTGCAGAGCTTCCGTAAGTAGATCCAGTCTATTTTTACTGACAACACTGTCCGTACCAAGCGCGATCTGTCCGGTTGCTTTCAGTTTATGAAACAGCGGATAATCAAACTGCCCACTTCGGTGCAATAGATTAGACGTCGGCAAATGAACCACTCCCGCCTTTCTCTTTAAAATCAATGCTACTTCCTCCCGGCCGACGTGCACAACGTGCGACATCATTGTCCGTGGATTCAAGAGGCCAAACCGGTCCAGTGTTTTTACCGGATGCTCACCAAACTTCTTTACCGATTTCTCCAGCGACTCTTTAGTTTCCGCAACATGGATAGTAAAAAGAGCGTTATATTTCTTCTGCAGAATCCTCACTTTTTTGAAAATTGCTTCGGAAGCTTTGGACGGCTCATGAATCGCAATAGCCGGTTCTGTATGATACTTTGCTTTATTTTTCAAATATTTTTCAACCATCGCCGGCGTATTTTCCGGGTGTGAATTACTTACCGCGCTGATCGCGTTGATTACTACCTGACCGGTCAGTTTTGCCGCGTCATCAATCGGATTAAAAACACCGTAGTGACTCAGTGTCGTGGAAATTCCAAATTTCTGCTGTTCGGTAAAATCCCCCACTGCTCCCAGGAAAAAATCATCTTCATTCATCTTCCCTTCTAGTCTTGCCATGCCACGCAGGGTTTTTTCTAAATTCGCCTCGGAAAATGTGAGCGTGGACCGGAGCAGATACATGGGCGGGTGCGCGTGCGCGTTGACCAACCCCGGTGTAACTACGATTCCTCCGCCCTGTTCCGCGTCATAGATCAGATCTATCTCGGTCAGATCAACAAAGGAAAGTTCGGTTGCTTTTAGTATTTTAACTATCACGCCGTCCTCGATTAGGATAGACCGGCCGGACAGTACCTCCAATTTATCATTCTGATTAATCGTAATCAAAAAAGGGATTCCGTGAATCAGTACTTTTCTGGGATTCCCTTCGCGCAACATAGTATAACGGCTCTTACTGTTTCGACCCGTGGAAAATGTAATATCTTTCTGCCGATATTCAAGCCCATTTTTAAGTTCGGAGAATTCGTTGCTCATTTGTCAGGCATTATAGCAGTATTTGCTTTTTTGCCCAAATTGCGTGGGTTCGCACCAGTTCATCTTCATTTTTAATTAATAGCTCTATAGCACACAGTGCTTCCTTGCTCCCCCAGTTTCCCAGAGCCACCGCCACGTTTCTCATAAATCCCCTGTATTTTGTTCTTTTAATCGGACTGTTTTTGAAGCGAGAGTTAAATTCAGTCTGCGACATTTTGGCAAGATCATTCAGTTTAGGGGCAATCAAATCATTTTTAGCTTTGAATTCATTTATTGATGCCTCCTTCGATTTGCTGTTCCAAGGACACACTTCCTGGCAAATATCGCATCCGTAGATTCTGTTTTTCATTAACGGGCGCATTTCCTCTGGAATACTGCCTTTCAGCTCTATGGTCAAATACGATATACATCGTCTGGCGTCCAAAACCCGGTTCTGCACCAGCGCGTCGGTTGGGCAGCTATTTCGGCAGCGCTGGCATGTTCCGCAGGATCCGATCCGCTTCATTAGAAAGCTTTCTAATTCCGCATCGATCAAAATCTCACCGAGAAAAAGATATG
Organism: Patescibacteria group bacterium; assembly: GCA_041664365.1. NCBI lineage: Bacteria > Patescibacteria group bacterium. Next base: position 121,816 of record JBAYKW010000001.1, on the reverse strand, counting down.
AACCCATCCGGTAATTTATCAGACTGGTATTATTACCGATGAAACCCAGTCCGGACCGGCTAGCGTATTCCCGCTCCAGGAAAGGACCCGTGTCTACATAAACCTTGGCGTTGATATTCTTTTTTAATATTACTGAAATCGATCCGACAAGTTTTTCCAGACGAAGTTTTACGATTTCATGATAATCATCAAACCAGGCATACCGCGCAATAATTCCTCTGGATGGATCATTAAGTAAATCTGCTGATATATCTTGATTAAAATAATTCATGCCGACCATGATCACGGTTTTTGCCTCTGGGAATACTCTTTTCGGATTATCACGCTTTTCCTGACCTCGGCGAATCCATTCCATCTCTCCCGCCATTCCGTTTCTCAGCCACTGGTCAAGTTGATGTTTATATTTACTGGGTTGCACTGGCATTACACCAAGTAAATCAAAACCAAGTGAATTTCCCTCCAAGATTATCTGTTTTGCATTTAGCATGATACAATTCTATCATAGTTTTCAGTATAAATTTAGCCTAAAAAGATGAGTGTTTTTAGGAAGACATTTAAAAGTATACAATTATTCTATTTTTCACAGACGTGTGTTTGGGTCATTATTTTCTTTGGTGCTCTGCTTAGAATCCTAAGATTTATCCAGAATAACTCGTTGTGGACAGATGAAGCATCAATTGCTATTAGCATCATTAATTTGCCTCTGGACAGGATTGCACACTCGCTGGATTATCTTCAAGTGGCCCCGCTCGGTTTTCTATGGATTGAAAAAATATTTATTACCTTTTTTGGCATAAGTGAATATGCTTTTAGGCTTTTTCCGCTCATCTGCGGGATTCTTTCTATTATAGCGTTTTACAAATTAGCAAAACAAATAATTTCCAAATTATTTTTACCTTTGTCAGTTTTTATTTTTTCTGTATCATTTCCACTTATTGATTTTTCAACTGAAATCAAACCATACATTGTTGACGTACTGATTGTGATACTCATACTAAACACCGCACTGTTTATGAAAAATAGAAGATACACAATCAGATATGGAATATTATTTGGAATACTCGGGTCATTTTTAATTTATTTTTCATTTCCGGCATCATTTTTTTTGGCCGGAACCGGAACAAGCTTTTTTATATATTACATAGTGAATAAGCAATGGGGGCAGCTAAAAGCCGTGTCTCTGTCCATAATTTTATGGATAATAAATATTATTCTCTACTATTTTTCTTTTCTTAAGTATTTTATTTCAAGCAGCTACCTATCATTTTTTTGGCACGACGGATTTCTGAGTTCTCCTTTCAGTATGGAAGGACTGGGACAATGGGAAGTAACTTTTATCAGAATATTTGATTATCCAGGTATGTATAATCTTCTTTCTATTCCAATAGGCATCATTTTTATTTTTGGGTTAATTAAACTCTTCAAACAATCCAAATTCAGTTTTTATATATTAGTTTCACCTGTCGTATTTTTGACTATCGCATCAATTCTTCATTACTATCCGATTTATGGAAGACTTGTTCTATTTTTACTGCCATTAATAATTCTGGGGGTAATAAAAGGCCTTGCTTCAATCTATAGCAAATCACATATTAGAAAATCAATAGTAATTTTTACACTTCTAATCATACTCCTATCTCAATCTGTTTATGGTATATCTTCCGCAATTTTCCCAGTAGAGAAATGTGAAATTGATGTTGTATTTGAATATGTTGAAAATAATAGAAAACAAGATGACATTATTTATATTCCTTTTGATGTTGCTTCCCTATATGAATATTACCAGCTCAGGATGCAAATCCCCGAATCAAACTACTATGTTTCAAACTTTGCGGGAAGAAATCGGGAACAATATTTAAAAGAACTGGAACAATTATCAGAAAATAATGAGAGAATATGGATTATAACAACACATAAAACCTCGTGGGAAAACCCGGGATTCTTTGAGTACCGCGCATTCTTCCTGAATTATTTATCACAAGCCGGCGAGCTTATTGATTCCCTAATCGCCCATGAGGCATCGGCGCATCTTTTTTATACTGACAAATAGAATAACTTCTTTTATTTTACAATCAATACACTTTATTGACATGTCCAAAATTTACGCCTAAACTCTATATGGCCTAAAAAGCCCGTTTGATCATTGCCACCGGCTCAACACCAGAAAGGAGCAGATATGGACTTGAAAAAAGTCCGGCAAATAGTCAGCCTGCTCCAAGAGCATCCAACTATTGCCGAGCTGGAAGTAAGGAACATGAGGGGATTTTCCAAGATCCGTGTTCGAATGTCACCTTCGGACAGTTCCGCCAGCCAGCCGCAGACTGCGGAAAAGTTGGCGGTCCAGGAACAGCTGTGTACTATCGAATCGCCGTCTGTGGGATGGTTTTTGGCCGCGGCCGATCTGGAGGAAAATCCGCCACTCATCGAGGGCAGTTTTGTTTCGCAGGGCGAAACCGTGGGTTATATTGAAATACACGGGCTGAAAAACCCGGTCGTTTCCCAATTTGAGGGTACAATCAGGCAGATTCATGCCGAAACCGGTCAACCGGTCGAGTACGGCCAGAGACTGTACACAATATCCCTGTCCGGACCTTCCGGATGATAGCTCATAACGTTCATCACATCAGGCCTCCGCTTGATGTTTTTTTTAATCAATATGCGATATAATGGCTAAAGCTGGGTTATTTCACTTATTTTATATAGACAATGATTAAAGCAATCATATTTGATTTCGGGAATGTCATAGCCAGTTTTGACAATGGCTTGTTTTTGAATAAAATTGCCAAACATACCGGCAAATCTGTTTTTGAGTTGAGCAAATTAATTTATGAAAAATCAAAACTACCAAGTTATTACGAGCAGGGCAAAATTAATTCCGATGAATTTTACAATCAAGTTATAGAATTATGTGATTTAATAATAACTCCGAAACAGTTTAGAGAAGCCTATACCAAAATCTTCACTCCCATCCCGGAGACAATCGAGCTGATTCATCAGCTAAAACCAAATTACAAGCTGGGACTCTTATCCAGCACCAGCGAGTGGGATTTTGAATATGGGTTTAAACCTATAATTGATATGAATATTTTTGATTCCATTACATTGACCTACCAACTTGGATCAAAAAAACCGGATACGAAATTATTTGACGATGCTTTAAAGAAATTAAAGGTACTGCCAAAAGAAGTTTTATATATTGATGATCTACCGGTTGTAGTTGAAGCGGCAGAGCACTTCGGCATGCAGACAATTTTGTATCAGAATCCAGATAAACTACTGGGAGATCTTAGGAAGTTTGAAATCATGATTAATGGTAATTATCAATCACATTCCAAACAAAAAATCACTGTTGTAAACGAAAATGACGAGGAAATCGGATTTAAATACAGAGATCAGATTAATAAAAGTGATATTTTTCGTGCGACCGGACTGTGGATCACTAACTCAAAGGGCAATGTATTATTAGCTAAAAGAGCGTTAACTAAAAGTATTAATCCGGGGAAGTGGAGCGCGGCTGTCGCAGGGACTGTTGAAACAGGAGAAACCTACGAACAAAACATAATAAAAGAAGCTAAGGAGGAAATTGGCATCTTTGGTTTGAAGTTCATGTCATATGAAAAAACAAGAGTCCGGAATTCTAGCAACTTTTTTATCCAATGGTTTACTTTGGCAATTAACAAGAATGCTGAGGAATTCATGCTACAAACAGAGGAAGTAGCTGAAGTAAGATGGTTCAAGCAATCCGAGCTGAAAAAACTGCTAATCGAAAAACCGGAAATGTTTACTTCGTCACTTTCCCAATGGATTTCGCTTTTTATCGCAAAATAAAAGTAACTTATGTAATATAAAATATGCCGTCATTCACTGACTTATATTTTCTTCGGAAACAGAATTGATAAAATAATTGATGAGAAAAGCGCAAACATAATTATGCCAAATGAAACTAAGGATGATATGTGAACGCCAAGAATTCCAGAAAGCATTTTTATTCCAATAAACAGAAGGATAAATGCTAGTCCTTTTTGTAAATGATGAAATCGATGCAGAACACTTTCAATCAGGAAAAACAGTGCCCTTAACCCCAGGATTGCAAAGATGTTTGAGGTGAAAACGATAAAGAAATTTTGAGATATTGCGAAAACTGCTGGAATAGAATCTACAGCAAAAAGAATATCTGTCGCTTCAATCAATATCATGATCATAAATAGTGAAGTAAACATAAACTTACCGTGCTCTCGGGTGAAGAATTTGCCATTATGATGATTTACCGTGAATGGTAAATATTTACGCGCGAGCTTGATAATCTTATTATCATTAAAATGAATATGCTCTTCTTTTTTATCACGTAAAAGCTTAATTCCAGTATAAAGCAGTACTGCACCAAAAACATAAAGTACCCAGTGAAATTGATGAATAATATATGCACCAACACCGATAAATACTCCTCTGAATACAATTGCCCCCATAATACCCCAGAACAGCACTCTGTGATGATATTTTTCCTCTAGCTTAAAATAGCTGAAGATAAGCATAATCACAAACAGATTGTCGACAGACAACATTTTTTCCGTTACATAGGCACTCATAAACTGAGCTGCCAATTCCCTGTCCATGTAAATATATATCAGCAGACCAAAGAGCACAGAAATCACTATCCAGAATATTGACTGATATAATGCCGGTCTGAATTCAATTTTATGGCTTTTCCGGTTAAAAAAACCGAGATCAATAATTAAAAACAGAGTAACAACTACTCCGAACAGAATAAACAATTTTGTCTGAATATCCATATAGTAATTATGACATAACCAAATTAATTCACAAAAAACCGGCTGTTGACCGGTTATAATTAATGCTAGTTCATAGTTCCAAAGCACCTTCCTTGGAAGGACTTTTTGCTTTTTCACTCCCCAGCACTCAAGGTATTATCACAATAACAAATATATTCTAAATATACAAGCCAAAAATAGTTGTGTGCTTATTTTTTCTTCTTTGCTTTTGGCTTTACTTTAACCGTCTTAACCACCTTCTTTTTTACCGCAGCTTTTGCTGTTTCCTTCTTCTTCACTTCTGGTTTGATAACAGTTTTTTCTTTTACTGGGGAAACATTTGTTTCAGTTTGTGCTAATTGTCTTAATATTTTATCCAGCTTCTCGTTAATAGTCTTCAACTGACCATCGAACTTTCCACTATTCACATCACTTGGCTTTCGATCTGTGCTTCTCGGATCTTTGCCAAAACAGCTGGAACATAGAACCGGCTTCTCCCCTGTAGGTCTGAATGGTACTTCGCAACTCTGTCCGCACTGGGAACAGGTGGCTTTAAACATTTTCTTTTCATAAAAATTCGGTTTGCCAAAATCCCTGCCAAAAGATCGGCTAGAACTTGATTTGTCCTTGCCTTTAAAGCAGTTACTGCAGTAAACCGGCTTATTACCGGTCGGTTTAAACGGTACTTCGCAGCTCTGACCGCATTCCGAGCAAACCGCTTGATGCATTACGTGATGATCCGAATCACCCCCTCTGTTGTATCCGCCGCTCATTGATTCTCTGCGGTCAAAACTGGGACCGTTTTTCCGGTCAAATGATTTTCCGTTTCTGTTAAAATTTTTCATGGAATTTTTAGTAATAATTAATGCGCGTTAAGTTTAACTGTTTAAGCCGTAAATAGCAAGTTTTATTAACAATTTTGGGGATTTATGCTATAATCCAGTCAAAATACAAGACGTTTATGGAACAGCAAGCAATCATCTCAATTAAAAATATTGAGAAAACATATAACCTTGGCGAAATCAAGGTTAAGGCACTCCGAAAAATCTCCTTAGATATTCAAGAAGGAGAATTTTTGATTATTACCGGCAGAAACGGATCAGGAAAATCCACCCTACTCCGCCAGATCGGACTTTTGGACTGGCCGAACCGCGGTGAAATATATCTGGACGGTGATGAAGTAACTCATCTGAATGAGAAGCACCGACGCGGAATCCGCCACAATAAAATCGGCTATATTTTTCAGGAATACGCATTAATACCGGAATTAAACGCCATTGAAAACGTAATGCTCCCAGCCATGCTGACTGAACCGACAAAAATATGCAGACCAAGAGCAATTGATTTACTGAAAAAAGTCGGTTTGGAAAACCGGCTCAAACACCAGCCGAAACAAATGTCCGGAGGAGAACAGCAGAAGGTAGCGATTGCCCGCGCTCTGATCAACAACCCAAAAATACTTTTTGCTGATGAACCGACCGCCAACCTGGATTCAGTCGCAGCCGCAGGAATTCTGGAAATTTTTGAGAGACTGCACGCTGAAGGTCATACAATTGTGATGATTTCCCACGAACAGGACGAAAAAAGTTATGCCAGCAGAATTATTGAATTAAGAGATGGGATTTTATTATGAAATATGAATTCAAAATTCCATTTTTCCTTGCATTCCGACAGATTACCCGTGGCAGTAAGTGGACTTTCTTTTTGATAATATTCTTAATGGCGGCTGCATTTATCAACCTAGTTTTTGTTTCCTCGCTTTTTAAAGGTGTTATTAAGGGATCAAACGAACAGGTAATTAATATGTATTCCGGTCACATTTTGATTAAACCGAACAGCGGAAAAGATGTTTTTGAAAACCGAAACAATGTTATTGAAAAAATTGTACAAATCCCCGGTATTGAATCGGTAACCACGCAGTTTGAAATCGGTGGAAATCTTGCATTGGGTGAAAAAAACGGTAACTGGATTGTTAATGCAATTAATCCCGAACAAGAAATAAAAGTAACAAAGATTTTTGACAATATGATTTCCGGAGAATACTTAAAGTCCGGCGATCAGAGTGGAATTATTCTCGGCAAACAGATTGCCGGCGGAGATGTCGCGGAACTAGACGCTTTCTCCCTGCACGCGGAAATCGGTGATGTCATAAAAGCAAATCTTAACGGCATTGAAAAAGAGTTTGTCGTAAGGGGAATATTTAATTCAAAATATATGTCCGTGGACAATACCGCATTCATCACATACGCAGGATTGGATTCGGTTTTTCCATCATTAGCTGATCAGGCAAATACCGCTTTAGTCCGGCTTAATGAACCCCGTGATGAGCAGGCAGTGATAGAACAAATAAAAGAAAGTGGAATTCATGGAACATACTATACCTGGGAGGACGCGGCCGGTATGATGAACTCGGTAACGACTAGTTTTCTGTCAATTGATTTCATTTTAAGTCTGGTCGCCACGCTGATTGCCGCAGTTACAATATTTATTGTCGTTTACATAGATATCTCAAATAAAAAACAGCAAATTGGAATTCTAAGGGCGATCGGCGTGAAACCTTATATCATCCGTTCCGCGTACGTAATAATCTCTTCTATATATTCCGTGATCGGCGTTGCTCTAGGCGCTGCATTGTTTTTCGGTGCAATTATGCCGTATTTTATCGCTCACCCTTTTGTATTGCCGATTGTTGACGCCACATTAGCAATTGAGCCTGCGGATTTCATTTTCCGGATGGAATCAATTATCATTGTTTCAATTCTGGTCAGCCTAATTCCCTCTTTTATGATCACTAGGATAAAATTGTTAAACGCTATCTGGGGTAAATAATTATAAATAGAACTAGAAGGGATATTTAAAAAACATGGAAGAACCGAAAACAAGTCCAAAACCGCTACGGTTGTTTTATTTTTGGTCCGGCATAATCGCTACATTTGCTTACCGCGCTATAATTGTTATTAATGACGCGACTGTAGTAAAAATATTCTGGTACATCGGTACTATCGGATTCATTATTTATTTTATTCATCGATTCGACATCTCAAAAAAACGATCAAAATTAATTGTAGAACATAAACTACGCGAGAAAATGGACAGCTTAGACCATTTGACCGACGATGATAAAAAAGCACTGCGTTATATTCTCGGCACGCTGGTATCCTCCAAAGAAAAATGGAATAACTATGCGATTTTTATACTTTCCGGGATCGCATTGATACTGGGAATATTATTTGATTTTATCCTTAAAATATAATTTCTATGGATATAAAACAATTCACTGCCACTAAAGCATTTATCAAATATAACGGTAAAATACTGATTCTTCGGGAATCAGGAAAATATAAGGACGGCACTAATGAGGGATATTATGATATTCCCGGCGGGCGGGTTAAACCGGGACAAAGGTTTGATGAAAGTCTGCGCAGAGAGATTAAAGAAGAAACCGGGTTAAATATCGCAATCGGAGATCCGTTTTTTGTGAACGAATGGCGACCGGAAAAAAACGGTGAGCTGTGGCAAATTGTCGGGATCTTTTTCGAATGTCAGGCCGACACCGACCAAGTTAACTTAAGTGATGATCATGATAAATATGAATGGATTAATCCGAAAGAATACATGAAATTCAAACTTATTGATAACCTAAAACCAGCATTTGAAAGCTACAATGCTCGGCCAAACAAAGACTAATCAATAAGTTTTAAATACCGGGGGCTATTCACCCTAATCTTTTCTTGTTCAAATCCCATCTTAAATTCGGGATAGATTTCAGAAACCCTAGTCATATTATCACCAATAATTATCAGTGGATCAATCACGCGCATTTTGGATTTTTTGTGAATATAGTCATAGTTGTCCACATCTTCAATAACTTTGCTGCGGTCAAGATTTTTCAGTCTCATGGTCGCATAAACAATATCTTTGTTTTTGCAATTTTCTAATTTCATGATTACCGCGTCATCATCAGTATCCAGATCTTCTTTATTCAGTATACCTGCGTCCATTGCCATCACCAGAATATTTTTCAGCATATCATAGGAATAAACACCCCAGTTCGAGTGCCAAAAATTCCCGCACATCCATAATGACAATTCGGCAAATTCTTTCGCAATATTTGCATCCCGGAAAACAATCATATTATTCTTCACTGTCAGATCGCTGATTATTGTCATTGCCTTCTTTTGGTCAGTTTTATTCGCAGTAACAGCATCAGCCAGCGTATATTGCAGACGATCCGCGCAGATATCCGGCAGATTGTTCTCCGCGAGCGGCCATCTTTTAATATCTTCCACAACGGCAGGGTCAATATTAAACCTGCGCAAAACCGTACTGATATCAGTCTGAAAATATTTCTCGTTCACACTTTCCTGGTAGTCTTCTTTTTCGTAGCGATTGTACAAATGATCCATGACGTGTGAAAAAGTACCATGGGAAATATCATGCAACAGCCCCGCAATCTGCTCCTCAAGGCTTGCTCCGAACTGATTCAATATCCAGTAAACACCCAGCGAATGTTCAAAGCGGGTAGTACCTGCTTCCGGATAGAAATAATGATAAATGCCGTATTGGTGGATTTTTTTCAGCCGCTGCATTTGCGGGGTTTCAATCAATGCCAAAACCACCGGCTCCGTTATTTCGATGTCTCCGTAAATTTTGTCTGTGGATTGCATAGATCCATTGTATTAAAAAAACTGATTCACGTCCAATCAGCTTTTTGGGATTATCTATTCTTTAAAATTAAATGCCCTAAGCATCAGTAATGTAATGAATCCTTCAGCCAAACCGACAATCATGTGAGTTTGAATAAATGCCGGATTAAAAATAGCACCAGTCATCATTGATTCTAATTCGTAAGCAAAGGCTGCAAGTACAACGCTTAAGAACACAGCAAGTAAAACTGCAATAGTTCTGTGTCTAACACTTTTTCTGATAAACGTGAAAATATAATACCCGCCCGCCGCGCCGATTACCGCCATGTTAACTATATTCAAGCCAAGTGCAATCATTCCCCCATCCGCCATAAAAAATGCCTGGATCGCGAGAACTATGGAAATAACTATCATACCGGCAAAAGGTCCGAGCAAAATGCCGGCCAGCGCTCCGCCAAGAAAATGGCCAATTTGACCACCTACGAGTTCAAAATCCACCATCTGCATTACAAAAATATATGACCCAACCAAAACCATGTTGATCAGCAGTTTCCTTCCGTACTTTGAAATTCCCATAGTCTCACCAGACCCGAAATTAATTCCTTCCGGTGTAACTAAAGCAAATTTTTTATTCTTAACTAAAATGTTTTTTTTGATTTTTGCAATTGAGAATGCGCCGAAAGTCAAAGCCGCTCCCAGAAAAGAAGCTGCAATTTTTGTATCAATAAACCCGTCCGGTAAATGCATACAATTATTTTAGCAAAATATTTAGAATAATAGTAGACTAGCTCCCATTAAAGCCATGCCAGCGACTAATCCATAAATCGCAAGATGATGCTCACCGTATGCTTTGGCGGTTGGAAGCAATTGATCAAGAGATATGAATACCATTATACCCGAGACATATGATAAAAGTATTCCAATAAGTATATCGGTGAATATCCATGATAAAACAAAATATCCTGCAACTGCGCCGACCGGTTCTGCGATACCGGAAAAAATAGAAAACCAAAACGCTTTCTTTTTGCTTTTTGTAGCATACAATACCGGAACTGCGACTGCTATCCCTTCGGGTATATTGTGGATGGCAACGGCGATCGCAAGCGTTATGCCAAGTGAGGGCTCAGCGATCGTTCCGGCAAAAGTAACCAGACCTTCAGGAAAGTTGTGGATTGCAATAACCAGCGCGGACAACAACCCAATTCTATACATCTTGTGATGATGACCCAAGGTATCATTTTCAATATCTTCCATAGTATGCACTTCATGTGGGTTATCATGACTTGGAATCAGTTTATCAATTAATGCAACCGTAAATATTCCAACAAAAAAAGCCAGCAGACCAACCCATTCGCCCGATCCATTCATTTTCTCTCCGAGTTTAGAAATACCATTCGGCAGTAATTCCATGAACGACACATAAATCATCACGCCTGCTGAAAAACCCAGTGAAACAGATAGGAATTTTCCTGACGGTTTTTTTGTAAAAAAAACCACAGCGCTTCCGATCCCTGTCGAAAGTCCTGCAAATAAAGTTAATGCAAAAGCCAATAAATAATTATTTTCCACAGATTTATCAAAAGATATTTATTCTAGCAACAGTAAAAGTGCCATCACGCCAATTCCGAGCATCAGAGACAAAAGCTGGAACCAGGATTTTTTAAAGTTTGTTTCCTTCTTCATTTCCGGTATTAAATCCGCCGCCGCAATATAGATAAAACCTCCGATGGTAAATGCAATCACAAAAACCTGCTTGTTTTCCAGCGCTGTTCCGATAATCAGAGTAAGAGCTGCACCGACCAATGCCGTCAATGCCGACAGGTAATTGAATATTAATGCTTTCCGCTTATTGAACCCGGCGTGCAGTAATATGCCGAAATCACCTATTTCCTGCGGTATTTCATGCAGTAAAACAGCAATACTGGTTGCGATACCTAAGGGTATACTCACTAAAAAACTGCCGGCAATAATCATACCGTCTATCAAGTTGTGAAATCCATCCCCAACCAAATTGTTCACTGCCACCGGATGCGGGTGTTCTTCGGATGTCGGTACATGGCAATGACGCCAGCAGAGAATCTTTTCCAAAATAAAGAAGATGATAAATCCCGCTAATATCATAAAGGGTACGATCTCTGTATTTTCTGATTCCTCAAATACCTCCGGAATCAAATGGATAAATGCATCGCCCAGAAGTGAGCCGGCGGCAAAACTGACCAGGAATAAAAGACCTTTCTTCAACTTTTCCAGATTAATCGAAATCGCCAGGATTCCAATAAAGGAAACCAAGCTGACTATAAAAACACTACCAATTGTATAAAGCCAAATTTCTGTCATATTTTTTTTATTATATCATTATTATTCAACCTGCGCATCAATCTTTTTCAGTCGCAGAATTGACCAGATTGCGCCAAATACAATTACAGCACCCAGCCATTGTCCGGCTGTCAGAGTCTGTTTATGAATAAAGTATTCCAGAATTATTGCACTTACCGGAAATACCATTTCATAAACAGTCGAACGTGATGCTAAAACTTTTTTCAGCCCCCAGTAATATATAAATATCGCCATTCCGCCGGTGCTCAAAGCGATAACAACAAACGCGCCGATCAGGTTCCAGTTAATTGCGCTAAATCCGCTAAACCCGGCATAGCTCGTTTCAATTCCAGCTGATTTTAGCAGTTCTATAACCGAAATTATTACCAGCATAATTGCGGTTGTGATAAAAAACCGCAGTGCCGTGCTCAATCCATGATTAATTTTAGCAACCGCTTTTTTAGAAAATACCGTGGAGGATCCGAACGAAAACGCCGCTAAAATAGCCAGCATTGCCGGAATGAACATGCCAGTTGCTTTAAAATCCGGACTATGCAGGCCGAATGTCAAAAGATAGCTACCGATTAAAGCAACCGCGGCCCAGACATAAAATATTTTTCTCGGCCTCTCCTTCAGCCAAATAAAGGCCAGTAAAATAGCAAAGATCGGCTGAAGTTTTTGCAGTAATAGTACAACAGAAATGTTTAAACCCTCGCTGTAAACCTGAACTATCGCCGCAATAATCGCCATGGTACCGACCGCTCCGCCAAAGAATCCGGTCAGACCGAATGCCAACCAGTCTTTTTTGTCCAGATTTTTCAATTCTTTAAACTTTCTAAATAAATAATAGCTCAGGAAAACCGATGACACCGCATGCAGCATAAAAACAAATGTCGGTATATCAGAAAGTCCCAGATCAACCACCCAGGGTGTCAGCACCACTCCGTCAAATGCCCATAAAAAAGCAGCGAGCATTATAGCGAGTGCTCCCATTAAACCGATATGCAATGGATCATGACCACTAGAAATAGAGGCTATTTTTTCTTTTTTAATTTTCATTTTCAAGTTGTTGTAATTCGGTTAAAAGTTCTGCTTGTCTTTCGTGTAGGCTACTAATTTCAGCTTCAGAATCTGGTTTGCGGTGAATATTCAATTTCATGATTTTTCTTTCAATTTGCATAATTTCATAACGAATAACATCAATGCGCGCTTTTTTTTGCTCATCCTCATTAGATATTCCACCTTCATTAAATTTTGATAATCCTTCACTCATAATTTTATTTATTTGTCAGTGATAATTTTACAGTTTCGCCATGGAGTTTGGTGCCGTTAGTGGCCATGAATATGCTATTCATGTCATTTTTTTCAGCTTTTCCGGAAAAATCTGTAATGCGTGCCCCGGCTTCCCTGGCAATCAGTTTACCGGCAATATGATCATAAATCTCGCTGTAATTATTAATCAGAATTTCAATTTTTCCTGAAGCGAGCATGCAAAAATCCAGTGAGGGTGACCAGTTGCGCAAAACTCTTTTTACTTTCTTATTCTCAATCCGGTCAATAATTAGCTTATGCGGTCTGCGGTTCACAGTATAATGGGTTATATAAACAACAGTTGATTTTTCCCATTCAGAAATTTTATTTACTTCAATTTTTTTCTTATTGCAGAATGCGCCGTTTCCCTTTTCCGCGTGATAGGTTTTTTTCTGAATCGGATCATAAATTGCAGACGCTATTATTTCATCATTTTTTAAAAGGGCTATTGATGCAGAAAAATTGGGAATCCCCAGAACAAAGTTATTTGACCCGTCCAAGGGATCAATAATTAATGTATATTCGGAATTTCTCCTGATCTCTCCCGTTTCTTCGGAAAAGATATTATAGCCTGGTAATTCTTTGGTAACAATACTTAAAATCGCTGCTTCCGACTCAATATCCGCTTTTGTGTATACATCAGCCGGAAGTGTCTTTTGAACAACTTTAAGCTCCTGGCCAAAATATTTCCTTAATACTTCCCCGCCGGCTTCTACTGCTTTGATTATTATCTTTGTTTCCTTATTCATACCGGATTATTGTATCAAATATTGCTGCTTCTGGCGACTTGTCAGTGCAGTCACTATGTGACTACCCTAGCTTGCCAGAGTCAAAATAATATGGTAAAAACCAAAACTGTGCCCAATTTCCGGGTACAGTAGACAATTACCCGATTCTTGGGAGGTTTCGGCATGAACCAACCGACCGCACTCGCTCCGGTCACGGAACTGTTCCTGCGCTATGTCGGCGTGGACTCAGCTTCGAACGCCGAGTCAACGGAGTTCCCGACAAGCCCCGGACAGCTTGAAGTCATGCACCTCTTGAAAGACGGCCTGCTCGAGCTGGGCACTGCCGATGGCCAGTTCGTGGACCTGCCGGAAGGTGAACTCATCGTTCGCTTCCCGGCGACCAAAGGACTCGAAGACAAGCCGTACCTGTGCCTTTCCGCACACGTCGACACCTACCCCGGCGTTTCCGGCGCCGTCACTCCGATCATCCATCCCCCTTATCGGGGCGGGAGCATCGTGCTGCCGAAGGGTGATGTCGTGATCCCCGCCGAAGACCTCACGGGACTGGAGGGCAAGACCATCATCACCGGCTCCGGCGACAGTCTGCTCGGTGCAGACGACAAGGGTGGTCTAGCCGTCATCGTTGACGCAGTTGGCAACATGCTCCTCAAGCAACTTTCGCACGGACCGCTCGACTTGTGGATCTGCACCGACGAGGAGATCGGTCGCATCAAGGGGAAGAACATCCCGCCGGAGATCGCCGGTGCGTGGGATGTTCTGCTCACCGTGGACGGAGGTCCGGTCGGCGAGATCGACCTGGGCTGTTTCGCCTGCCGGATGGTGAAGATGGAGTTCTACGGCGCTGACGCCCACCCCGGCGTCTACCCGCACAAGCTCCACCGCGCTCATTACGCGGCGATGGCATTCGCCATGCAGATGGAACAGCTCTTCCTCAACCCGTACGCCGGCATCGCTGACCGCAGGGCACCGTTCTTCTACATCGTGGACGCTAAGATGGACGCCGGCAAGGCCAGCCTGCTCATCGTCCCCCGCTCCTTCGACGAGAAGGAAACGGACGTGATGATGCGACGCGCAGTCCAGGTCGCACAGCAGTGCGCCAGGGCCGAAGGTTGTACCTTCAAGATCGTGTCGGACGAGACGGTGTGCATCAACAACCGCTCGATCAACGAAGCCAACCGCGACCTGCTCCAGCCGATCTACGCGGCACACGCTATCCACGGTGTCACCACCTCCGATCACAACGTCCGCGGCGGGACGGACGGCGCCGGCTTCAACATGATCTACCCCACCTGTGCCACACCCAACATCGGCTACGGCTCCCGCAACCTCCATGGCAAGGAGGAATTCCTGGTGGTCGATGAGCTCGAGTGTACTGCCTTGATCCTGAAGCACATCATCGCTCTGTACACCGAGTACCAGGCCGTCTAGTACGGCCACCCGCTCATTCCCGTGAAGGACCTGCGAACAGCTTCTGTTCAAAGGTCCATTTTTTTATTTCAAACGGGGCTTGACAATTTAGAAACATTAAATTACGATGGAGCATCGCCTTTGTGTCTCTTTAGACTGCTCCATAGGAGGAGGTGAACAGATGAGTAAGCTACTAGCCGTTGGCATGATCGTGAGACAATCGGGTGAACTGTGTATTCCACTCCGCGCACAGGATGGCAACACAGTCGTTATCCCCATCCAAGTGGTGTGCATGAAAGTGGCAGAATTAGATGCCTCTGTACGGATGAAGCACGCCTGCCGTGATCTCCACATACGCACCATCCTCGATCTTGTCCTCACGACCGAAGAAGACCTCATGTCGGTCCGGAACTTTGGTAGAAGGACATTGATCGATCTCATCGAGAAACTCGGCAAGCTCGGTATGTCGCTCAACATGATCCTCGTCCCACCAGATAACCCCTAACTGCGCCGTCTAATACGGCTATCGCACATTCCTGATAAGGGACCCGAGAACTGCCTTCAGTTCAACGGTCCATTTTTTTATTTAACCAAAACAACACAATATAAATTGTTATGTAACAAATTATACATACTCATAGAACACGCCACTGACAGATAAATACTAAAAAACAGTTCCTTCGCTCTCTGGGACTGTTTTTATTTTATTAAAGTATGATAAAGCTTTGTGTTTAGAGACGTGTCTATTGCGATATTTAATCCCTTATCTCTTGCAGAATCAGATTCAACCAGGCTACTGTCTGCACCAGCATCTTTTAAAATCTTTTGGCTAAACTGGTAGACGCTCTGCTTCTCTTCACCAACATGAATAATCCCTTTAAAATCCGACCCCACCAGTTTCCAAATAAACTTAGCCAATTTTGTAACATGGATCGGGGTTCTAAACACGTCGTTAAATCTTTTTACTTTTTTTCCATCCTTCGTTTCTGCGAGTATTTTTTCACATCTTCGGTCCATCCCCTTCGCCCCAACGCCATAAATATACCCGGCACGAATGATTGTATAATTATCCATCTCAGATTTGATTACATTTTCTGCTGCTAATTTTGCCCTGCCATAATCGGTCACGGGGTTACCCCTGCTGTCTTCTTTATATTCTCCCTTTGTTCCGTCAAACACCGCGTCTGAAGACATATAAATCAATCTCGCGCTAACTGATTTAATGGATGAGACTAAGTTCGCGGTTACCTCTTTGGCCTTTACTGGATCATCATCAAATTCGCCTAATCTTGCCGAATGAATAATAATGTCAGGAGCAATATCAGCAATCGCCTTTTTTACGGTATCATAATCAAGCAGGTCGACCATTACTTGATTATGTCCTGCGATTCTCACATCTCTACTTCCAAAATACAAAACAAGATTTTCGGGAGCGTTATTTACAACTTCCGACCCTAAATATCCCGTAGCGCCAAGAATTAGTGCTTTTCTTTTCATTACATAATAAGTATATCAAGAATATCAATAACAAAAAACCGTCTAAATCAGACGGTTTTTTTGAACTGGCTCAAGCTATTTAACTAAGTTTTTCATCCTTATTTTCTTACTGAAGGAAGTAATATTTTCAATGGTCGTATCCAATATTCTTTCCAGTGCCTCCTTGCTGTTAAATGCATTGTGCGGAGTTACTACAACTTTATCCGACATGAGTAGCATATGTCCTTCCACGACTGTCTCCAGATTTTCTTTTATATTCTGCTGATTTTTACTGATGAAGTGCGGGGATAATAGTTCCGCTTCTTCTTTCAGAATGTATTTTTCTTCTTCCAAAACATCTAATCCAATACCGGCTAGCTTGCCGTCGCGCAACCCGTCTATTAATGCCGTAGTATCAATCAGGCCTCCACGGGCAGTATTGATAATCATTGCCCCGTCTTTTACCAGCTTAATATTCTGCCTATTGATCATGTGATGGGTTTTTTTGTTATATGGCGCGTGGAGGGTAATAATATTTGATGTACTGATCAGCCGGTTAAGCGTCACATACTCAAAACCCATTTTCTTTGCTAATTTCCGGTCGCGGTGAACATCATATACGATTACTTTCATGTTGAACCCCTGCGCGATCCGCACAACATGCTGTCCGATATTTCCCCCGCCGACCACACCGATCGTTTTATCTCTAAGGTCAAAACCGCGCAATCCCTCCAGGCTGAAATTTCCCCGTGATGTCCGCTCATAAGCCTGATGGATTTTCCTGCTCAACGAAAGGATTAAGGCGAAGGTATGCTCCGCAACCGTATTCGCTCCGTACGTCGGGACATTCGCCACTTTGATATTTAATTTGCGCGCCGACACCAGATCAATGTGATCAAATCCGGTAGAGCGGGTCGCCACTAATTTCAGGTTAGGTAGGGCTAATAGAATATCCTTGCTTATTTTAGAATAGATAAAAGGAGACAAGATGCTGACATTCTGAATACTGTTCAGACTTTCCTTGTCCGCTGTTTTACCAAAAAAAATTAGTTCAAATCCTTTTAATCTTTTTTCTAAATATTCTTTTTCCCACTGCTCAACCTCAAAAAAAGCAACGCTTACTTTTCGGTTTTTTTTGGTCATAATCCTTCTCGCTTGGAATCCTTTCTAGCCTTTATCTTTTTTCGTGTTTTATTCACTCTTTTTACCGTCGCAATGCTGGTCAATATAGCAAATGCACCCGCCAAACCCAACATTACTTTCTTTTTTGTTTCATCATCCATCGAGCTGTACTTACCTTTTATCTTATTGGTATGTTCAATCAGTTTATCGAACTTAACGTGTTCGCCGGTTGACGATGAAGTTGGAACTCTTTTCTTGGTAATTTTCATGGGTTTAATCCTTTCTAGTTATTAATAATTTTGTTTAAATATTTCAAAGTGAGCCTGCGGATGCTGGCAAGCCGGGCAGATATTCGGAGCCTTTGTGCCCTCATGCAAATAGCCGCAATTCCGACATTTCCAGACTATTTTATCTCCACTGACAAATACTTTTCCTTCGTCCAGATTTTGATACAGTTTTCTGTATCTTTTTTCGTGTTGTTCCTCTACTTTAGCGATATTCCGAAAGGCATTGGCAATTTCCTTAAATCCTTCCTCGTCAGCAACTTTTGCAAATTCCGGATAGAGCTTCGTCCATTCTTCGTTCTCCCCATCCGCCGCCGCTTTCAGGTTTTCCAATGTAGTTCCGATTTTTCCCGCCGGATAGGTCGCGGTAATTTCCACCATATTGCCTTCCAGGAATTTAAAAAACACTTTGGCATGCTCGCGTTCGTTCATCGCCGTCTCCTCAAAAAACCCGAAGATCTGTTCCAGTCCTTCTTTTTTTGCCTGCTTGGAAAAATAATCATAACGCATTCTGGCCTGTGATTCCCCGGCAAATGCTTTGAGCAAATTTTCTTCTGTTTGAGAACCTGCTAAATTTCCCATATCAATTGATGTTAATGATTATTTATATCGGATTTAATTATAGCAGATTTGCACGGATTATCAATTTAAAAAAATATAAAACTAAGTATAGGGGTTTAATTATGCAGTCATTTTTCCAATAAAAAGAGCTAACATCATGAAATGTCAGCCCGCCATACCTACCGGAATTTGGTGGCTACCTAGCCGGATGGTTATCGAGAGGAATGAACGTCAAATTCATCGCTTCAAGCGAAGTCGTGCGTGTCGCGCACCAGCATGATTGACGATACAGGTGCGTTAAGGATGGCTTCAAGTGCAGTTTGTACCCGCAGGACACGGCCTTTACCGTCTTCACCCGGAAGCCAGAACCCTGCTCGATCCGCGCTGGAATCGGCGCAACTCATTCTGAGGCAACCGACGAGTTGAACAGGATGCTCTTTGCGGTAGATGACCGCATGTTTGGGAATACACCATTCATCTACCGGCGCAAACAGTGCAATCGCAGGCGTGTACAGCGTAATCGGATCACCGACAAGAATCGGTTCACCGCACCACACGCATTGGATGGTCATACTGCCAAGGCAGTCATGACAGTAATCCACCGAACCGTCAGTGTTCATGGGGCTCCTGCAGATCACAGTGAGTCCGAACGCGGACAACTTTCCGGTACGCTTTGTGCGATGACCGCACTTGGTTGCCGTGAAGCGGAATGGACTAAGACAGTACATCCGCAATATCAAGTCACTGAAGCTCATGCTTTTCCTCCCTTTCAGACTGAAGATGAGCTACGCAGTGTGCAACTTACATTATGTAGGTTGGCATGTCAATAATAGCCAGAACGTCCTTGCTTAGCACATCCGTTCAAATCCCATTTATAAACAAACATCTTTATTCATTATTTATCCTGAGCGCAACAGGAGCGCGCAAGGCATTGGCTTGACTAGCCGAGCTCATCTTCGCCGAGACAGAAAATAAAACCAAAAAATGGGGCCCCCGACCCGCCCTTGGCGGGTTGGGGAAAGGGGCACAGACCCGCAACCTAAAACAACCAAGCTTGCTTGGTTGTGACAGGTGAAGGGTCTGATGACCCGTGGTTGGGGAGGAGGGATTCTCGTCCTGGGCAGCGCCAAATGCTACGCAGGCTCGCATTTGTCGACGCTCTACTGCTCCTTCACTTCGCTCCGGATTGTTTCGCTTCTGCCCGTTCGAATCCACACTAATAAAAAAACAACGTGCTCTATTCACGTTGATTCTTTCTAAAATCCTTTTGGCTGGGGAGGAGGGATTCGAACCCCCGGTGACGGGACCAGAACCCGTTGCCTTACCGCTTGGCTACTCCCCATCGTTTAAATATTTTTGTTTTCGATATCTGCTATTTTTTTCAGTTTTTCATCAAGCAATTTTCTACCTTTACCGGATTTCAAAAACTTTTCTCTTTTCATTGCCTCAGATCTGCTATTAAAATCTTCTTTATAAATCAATACCCACGGTGATCGTCCCTTAGTATATCTACACTTGCCGTTATTATGTTCTTCTACTCTTTTTTCAACATTATCTGTACTGCCAACGTACCTACTTTGGAAATGTATACTTTTTATTACATAGGTTGAATACATTGTGTTTTAGATTTTAGGATTCCTCGCCGGAGGCGAGTGCGCCTCGGGCGCAGAACCCCCGGTGACGGGACCAGAACCCGTTGCCTTACCACTTGGCTACTCCCCAATGATGTATTGTTAAAGCAAGTATGTAAATAATTACCGCTTGCTCGTCCGTGCATTCCGTTTGTGGAATGAACGGAGCTACTCCCCAATGATTTTTTCAAAAAAATAATCCCCCAATTACCGCGTGACAGTAATATTCTTATTTAACCTTCTACCACTTTACCACCGAAGGTGTCAAGCGCATCCTTCAATTCACTGCTTTCTTCTTCACTTTTATTGTGTTCCGGTATCTTTTTATCCCTCAGAGCATTATCAATTACACAAGTGAAAGTAAGTGGGGTTTCATAAACCTCATCCAGTACATTTTCAATAATCTGCTTATTTTTTGCCTCCCACACCCGGTCCATATAGAATTGAAAACCAAAAGCGATGGTAATGATTTTACCGCTGATTTCTACAACTTCCCCTACACTTAAAGTAAGCGACAGAGAATGATTATGCGCTTTTAATTTTTTTAAAAACGTTCTCCACTTTTTCTCAATTTCTGACAGTTTAATAATCGGCACCTCTTTTTTTATTTCATCTGTTTTCGCATCCTTCTTCTTTTCAGCAAATATCGGTTCAATTTCTTCTTTAACAATCCTTTGTACCGTTGGTAATGGTTTTATTTCGGCTTTACTCTTTTTAACCGGAGATTGAAAACTAGGTGTAAATGACGGTCGATTTTTTTCACCCGGTAATGATATATCTTTATCTCCTTCAATAATCTCAAGAACAGCTATTTCAAGTGGCAGCTGTATAATATCAGTCTGTGTTTTAATCATGGGTTCAACTTCTAGGAAAATATTAATCCATCGGATCAATTCTTTAGAATCATAACGATTTGATATATTTGTCATTTCTTTCTGGAGTTCATCATCCATTTCATACACAACAAATTTCTCCAGCGAACTGGAAATATTCAGTAACATAATTCTCCGCAGAACCTCTATTATATTTTTAACAAAATTCCTGACATTACCGCCTTCATCTACCAGTCTGTTTACCAGTTCTATTGATGCAGGCGTGTTGCCCATCGCAACCAAACTCAAAAATTGGATTACCAAAGTATCGTCTGAATGAGGAACGATCAGATCAATGTGGTCCATGGTAATTTTCTTTTCACCAAGTGACAGTACCTGTCCCAGCATACTTTCCGCATCACGCACGCTACCGTCAGATGCCAGGGCAATCGCCTTCAAAACCGCATCATCAATCTGCACTTTTTCCTGACTAATAATAGTGTTCAACCGTAGAACCAGATCTTTTACACCAACCTTCTGAAAATCAAAACGCTGACAACGGGAAATAATGGTTTGTGGCACTTTGTGTACCTCCGTCGTCGCTAGGATAAACACAACATTTTCCGGCGGTTCCTCCAATGTCTTCAATAGAGCATTAAATGCTGAAATTGAAAGCATGTGTACTTCATCTATGATGAATACTTTGTAAGTGCTTGAGACAGTTGCAACGCGGGCATTGTCAATTATATTTTGTCTGACATTATCTACGCCGGTATGAGATGCGGCGTCAATTTCAATCAGATCAAGTAGCCGTCCTTTCATAATGTCTTTGCAGGATGAGCATTCGTTACACGGTTCGGCAGAATCTTTTTTGCGTTTTTTACAGTTCAGGGATTTCGCGAAAAGCCTCGCGATCGTTGTTTTACCCACACCGCGCGGTCCGGTAAATAAATAAGCATGCGCGATTCTCCCGCTTTCTAATTCGTTAATCAGTGTGATGCGTATGTGGTTTTGATCAACCAGATCTTTAAAAGACTGCGGCCGATATTTTCGATATATTGTTTGGGACATAATTCAATCCATTATTCTTGGTACCTACTATACTAGCGCGAATTTTAAAGATTTGCAATCTGCATAACTATTACAAAAAAGACCCTGCACCAGCCAGGGAATTTTCGAAGAAAATGTACTGGCCAGCCCAGCGGTATAGTCTTCCTATTAAGAAATTATCAACTTCTATATTTCTAAATCGTCTATAACCTTCTCCTTTTCAGGAATTACTTCCTCATCATGAATTGCTACCGTACTTACGCCGTTATCAATAATCAGTTGGCTTTCACCGCCTTTAACAATATTTTCCACGGCCGCCCATTCCGTTTGCTTGTTTGTTGGAACCAGTATAACTACTTCATCCCCGACTTCTCCTTTAAAATACGTAATACTTGCCAAAAGAACCTTATAGTTTTTACCGTTTGCTAAAACCTGATATTCGCCCGTTGACTCTTCTTGAGTGAGCATACCGATCAATCTTTTTCTCTCAACTGGGCCAATCTGCTTAAAAACAAAAGAACCATCATTAGAAATGGTCAGTTTTAATACATCACCCTCAACCAGTTTTGATTTGGAAGCATAGTTCGCCGGCACATTATACTGCTTTCCATCCGGCCCAACCATATTCAAACCGTCAAAAACTCCTTCAACGACACGTCCGTTGTGGTCCACAGAACCGACCGAACGGGCTTTTTGTAAATGACTGATTTCGTTTGAAATTGAATCAGCATCCGATTCTTCCGATTCCCCTTCCAACATGCCTTTAGCAACACGAATAGCTTCTTCCGCTGAAGCAATGAGTTGTTTTATTTGTGCCAGTTTATTTTCGTCTACCATTTTATTTTTGCCTCCCCTTTTTATTCTTCTTTATATTTATTTTTTATTTTATGTAAATTTATGTTTGTTTTTTGTTATTAACATTGTATCATATTGAGTTTTCAAATGTAAAGTGCAATTCAACTTATTCAGCAAAAAAACGGGTTGAATCCCCGCGTACATTCTATTAATCGAAATACTAAAACTGATATAAATATATAGCAATACTTGATTTTTCCGGCTTACTTACTGCTCTTGGCTCATATGATTTCAGCGGAAACACGTACGAAATAACTTTAGCGCCTTTTTTCAATTCCTTGGCAAATTTTTCTTCCAATTCAGTTATTGATTTCGGCATGAGAAAACAAACAACCAGATCAGCTGAAGTAAGACTTTGTTGAAACAGATCACGATATTTTATACTGACAGTACCCCTCATTTTATGAACAAATATTTTATTCATTAGCCAGGCCTTGATTTTCGAAACCAAATACGGCGGTAATGAGATTTCCACTCCGATTGCGGACACCTTGAAACGCTTTGCAATTTCAAAAAGAATGCGCCCGTCACCGGAACCCAATTCAAAAACTATATCACCGTCTTTTATTCCCGAAAGTTCGATCAGGCGATTTAAATCTTTCTTTTTTGTCGGTACCCAGGGAGCACCCCGATAACCGGCATACGCCATTGTCCCAAATAGTAACAGTACTGCGATTATTAAGATAAAATAAAAAAAAGAATCAAACATATATTTCTATTTTTGCATTCAAAACTGAGTACACTATGGCTTAATGTTTGTATTTATATCAGGAGACGGCACAGATGATGGCGGTTTTGAAACAGGATTGGACACAACAGTATTCTGTATTGGATTCTGCAGAGGTGCAGTTTGAACCGTAGCCTCTGGTTGTTTGTTTCCGGACACTGGGTCAGTTGCCAGCGGTTTTACTGGGAAAGCGCTGATTGATGCGCGTCTGGAGAAAGCAGGATTTAGAGGCAGAGGTTTTTTAATTGCCGTGCGCAGTGCAATTTCCGATTCAATAATATTGCGGTCCTTTCCGTATTTCAGCCTGGATAGCTCTTTGATGGCCTGCACCATTTGCGGATTGCCTTTAGGCAGGGTTCTTCCTTTAACATTAAAAGGTCGGGCATGTGTATTGTCGATTAATAGCTTAAGATTAAACCCATATTTATCTACATTCATTACATCATATTCGTTAAATACCGGCTCAAACTGCTTGGCAAAGAGTTCCGCATCCTCCACACCCACCCGGTATGCGGCAATCGTGCCGACGTTTCCAAATACCGCATCCTTGATTGTAGTGTCGTTATTTTCTACTAATTGTCCTAAATATTGGTGAGCCATAGTCAGACACAATTTGTATTTTCTGGCTTCTGATAATATGACAGCAATACTGTCCGTAACATAATTTTGAAACTCATCAATATACAGGTAAAACGGTTTTCTTTCCTCTTCCGGAATATCAACACGGCTTAATGATGCCATCAGTATTTTTCCCACCATCACCAAACCCAGTAGCTTCGCGTTCAGATCGCCGATTCTTCCTTTAGAAAGATTGATCAGCAATATTTTTCGCTCATCCATTACTTTCCGAAAATTGAATCCGCTTTCTTTCTGAGCGATAATCGGACGCATATAGTCGTTTGAAATGAAAGTGCTCAATTTACTGGTGATGTAGGGAACCATATTGGCAAGCGACGCTTCACCGCCGGCTTTTTCCGCTTCTTCCTCCCAAAATCTTTTAACAACAATGTTAGTCGCCTTGGCAAGTTTTTCCGTGCGGTACTGTTTATCCGCCATTACTTTTGGAATTTCGAGGAGTGTAGCCGTATCGTTCGGATCATCCATCACCAGGAGCATTGCATTACGCATATACTGTTCAAACATCGGACCGCCAGTCTGGGAAAGGTTGTACAGCTTATCAAAGATATTGATCATTTCATTGATTACAAAAGTCTTCTGTTCAGGGTATTTTTTATCGTATTCCAAAAGATTCAGACCCATCGGCCTCTCCATATCTGATGGATCAAAATAAATCACGTCCTCCGCGCGCTCTTTCGGTATGTTCGGCAATACGTATTCATCGATCAATCCGCCGTGCGGGTCAATCAAACAACAGCCCTCTCCTCTTTGGATATCCTGGACCGCCATATTGGCCATGGTATATGACTTACCCGATCCGGTTTGTCCTATGATGTAGACATGTCTTTGCCGATCCTGGTCTTTTATTCGGATCAATGATTTTTGTCCGCGATAATCAGTCTCACCCAAAATAATTCCTTCATCTGGCAGATTACTTGGCGGAGCCGCTTTTTTGGCCATGAGCCAGCGGATATTTGGTGTCTCCGACAGCTTGATTGGAAAATGATAGATGCTGTTCATTTCCTCAGTATTCAGTACATAAGAATTCCGATCGCTGAAATTACGGAATATGAAATCCTGGAAGAACCTGTTTTTGGTGAGCAGAACCGACCTGCGTTCGTTAAAATTACGGAAAAATAAATCATGAAAAATGCGACGTTTGCCACCTACCAAAATAGTTGAAAATCCGTTTCCATACTCGTATCCGGAAAACTGAGAAAATGAATTCACAATATTTCTTAATTGCCTTTCCGCGTTCTCTTTTTCTTTACAGGAAACCGCAATCCTGATATTTACGTCAAAACCGGCTTTGGAGGTCTTTTCCCCCAGTGATTTAATTATTTCCTCGTCCATTGGAGATAGTTGATGCGGTTTTGGTTTATCAAGCAAATCATCTTCCTTAGCTTTTGAAGATGTAAATATTGATTTAAAAATACTGCCGACAAAACCTTTGGAACTGCCTGCCGATGAATTCATTGCTTCCTTCAGCTTTTTTCCCTGTTGCATTTCCGATGCAACCTTCGCCGGCCAGGCATGCCAGGCTGCATTAGCTGAGCGCGCCAATATTTGTATCGCTGCTCCTTCTCCTTCGTTCAACTTTGATAATGAATTTGTAATTGCGTTTAGCGGGTCTACTTCTAATTTTTTGTAAGTATTAATCGGGAAAATATATGGTTTTTTCAGAACCAAATACGCGCCAACAGTTTCACCCTGTGCCATGAATATATTATAATCCTCCACTTTTTCAACAGTTGCCGAAGGATATGCCGAATGGATTTGCTGTTCTGTGAAATTTTTTAAATAGTGTGGCACAGTTACGTAAAACGATATGCGTTCCTCTTTATCTTTTATTATTTCAAAAGCAATATTGTCATGCCGACCGAACAGAAAAGCATTCAAACCACGTTGCGGTTTCAATCCGCCAAGGTTGGTATAGAGCGGTTCCAACTGCAGAATTAATTCCGGAATTGTTCTTCGTTCATCATCTTCCCTGGCAAATTCTTTAGGAACCATTACCAGTAACGTGTCATTGTGGAATCCTGCGGGGAGATAATGACCTCTCTTCAACCATAATCGGACAATCTTGAGCAGAATAACAATAATAAAGATGGCGGATATAAATATGATCGCGCCAAGTATTATTGGATTGGAAAAAATTGTCTGAATATCAAAATCCATATCCTATTTTTTCTTAACCAGCTCCATTAACTTATCCGTTTTTATTTTTGCCTCCTGCTCCAGAAAAAATTCATTAATACCGGGTATCAGCTTCAACCAGGTGCTGATCAGTTTTACTACTTTCCTGGCCGTAGCTTTTGCCGAAGCTATTAATATTTCCAGTGCGGAAGCTGTTTCCGAGGCTTGCCTTTTAAATTCTGCTTTGTGTGCTGCATCCATCCCCTGAAACAATTCCTTAAGATCCTCTGATAAAATTCCTTCAATTTGTTTTCGTGTGGCCGATTTTACAACCTGCGGTTTTGTCGGAGTCATCTGCTTAATCGGCAGTGACGCGGTAACTGAGTGAATTGATTTTTCCTGCCTATTTATTTCACTTTCCAGTTTTTCTAACTCCTTCTCAACCTCAGCACCACCCTCCTGCCTATCTTTGTCTGGCATCTGTTGAGGGGCAGTTTCAGGTGTAATCGGTTTCTCAAACGGTTCCGGCATATAATTTGATTAATAATATTTCTTAATAATAATGAATATAGTATATCACATTTTAGCTATTTTTGCAACAATTCATCCATTCTGGCTTGATCCCGTTAGAGGATTTTCTCTAATGGCCTTGACAAAAACCAATTTTAGGTATATACTCTAATGTTTCACAATGGGTGAATCAGCAACTCAATCATCCGAAAGCGGATATCCAGACTCTCAGGATTCTCGAGATTCGGCGATCACACATCATCCGAAAGCGGATGATCAACCCAAAGGAGAGCGCCATGAAGAAGCGCACGTTCATTTCCACTCTGGTGGTCCTTGCGGCCACGTTCGCGCTCTCGGGTTGTTCCACTCATATGTGGAGAAACTTCGAAGGCGTGTACAACATCCACACTGAAACCAACTTCGGCTCCAAGGAGCTCAAGTTGATGGCGTTGCGCTACACCGACGAGAACGGGCACGTGATGTTCAGCGAGATCGGCTACTCCAAGCCGGAAAAGCCGAAGAAACCTTTCAAGCTGCGGTACACCGAGAGCTTGATGAGGGTTCAGGTCGGGAAGCACGACGAGTTTCTTTCCAAGGTGATGCTCGTCGAGGTCTGGGTCGACGATTTCGGCCCCATCGTTGCCGAGCAGGGTCGCGACGGCTACTTCTACTTCCGGATACGGACCGACAACCCATGGTTAGTCGGCCTGGACAACGCGCGGTTCACTAACCTCGCACCGGGTATGCACCTGGTTACCGTGGAGGTAACTTGGGGGCAGACGTACGGCCCGCATTACAGGGGGCCGTTGATCGAGGACTCTAAGCAGACCGTCTATGGCCTGCTAGAATTCGATCCCTGGTACATAATCCGGTAATTCGCACCTTCGCACAATCTATTTTTTCGAGGAGGGAGTTTGCAACACGCCGTTACGAACTCCCTCCACCCAATCCCTTAATAACTCTGACCTAAATATATGTCAGTTTTTTTGTATCTCAGTTTGACAAAATACAAAAGATGAATCAGCATTAGAATAGTGTTCTATCCTCCGGACTTAAGAGGAGGTTGTGATGAACATCTTAACAGTTGGAGCGATTATCGTAGTATTGTTTCTAGTCGGCATTGTCACCCGAATCATCTGGCAGAACTTCAAGGGCATGACGCCGACAGAACAGGATGAATTCCTTCGCGAGGCATCCAATATATCCAACAACAGCACATTATAGCACCAGCATTGCTCGGATGGACCCACTGGTTTCATCCTTTTTTTATCTTGCCAAAATTAGAAAAGTGTGCTACAATATAATCAGATTAAAACAAAAATTAAATTTATAACAGGATGAATGTCCACGAAATAAAAACACAAAAACTGCGCTGGATAAATATTGTGAATCCTGCTCAGGAAGAGATTGAATACCTGCGGAATGAATTCGATTTCCATCCCCTTGCACTGGAAGATTGCATAACTCCAACTCACAGATCTAAAATAGACGATTATGGGAAGTACTACTTCATGGTACTTCTTTTTCCTTTATACGATAAAAAAACACGCCAAGTACGACCATCGGAAGTGCACTTTTTTATCAGTAATGACTATATCGTTACCATCCACAATAATGATCTCCCACCCTTAGTCGATTCGTTCAGGATGTGTCA
This sequence comes from Patescibacteria group bacterium, assembly GCA_041664365.1. Lineage (NCBI taxonomy): Bacteria > Patescibacteria group bacterium. The sequence continues at coordinate 93,182 of JBAYKW010000001.1, read as the reverse complement.
AAATAACCAAGAAATCCGGAAAAAGCACTTTGACCAGTCAGTGGAAATGCTGCTTTATTTCATATTGGAGAAACTATTGCTTTCAGTTTATCCCATGCTTGATCATATGAGCCTTGAAATAGATATCAGTGAAAAGGAGATATTTTCCGGAAATGAAAAAAAGATGGTGGAGGAGATACTGATTATTCGTAGGAGTATCACTGATTTCAGGAAAATAATGCAGGTTCATAAAAACACTCTGCAGAAATTGACAACATGGCTACAGGCAAATGATAGCTATGCCATAACAAAAAACGACGACATGCATTACAGTAATCTAATCGATCACACGAAAGAATTCTGGGACGCCTTAAGCGGATATAAAGAAGCGGTGGAGACACTCCAGGATACAAATGAATCCCTGATTTCTCACAGAATAAATGACATTATGAAGACTCTCACTGTAATATCTTTGACTATTTTTCCTGTTGGTATTATCGCCGGTTTTTTCGGTATGAATATGAAAAACATTCCTTTTGCGCAGAATCCATATGGATTCTGGATAATGGTTGCAATCAACATCGTCGTAATGGGAACAGTGGCAATCTACTTTAAGAGGAGGCGCTGGATTTAATTTTAGTATAATAATTTTATATAAACAAAATGGTAAATTTAAACCGCGCGCAGACAATGACAAAGCAAAAAACGTCAACACAACTTGCGATGAGAGTTGACCAGGTAATTACTTTGCTTACATTTACTGCTATTGCCGCATCTTTCTTTGCTGCAGCAATCATTTTAACTTCATACAATCTAGCTAAGTAATTATTTAAATTCTCTATTATGGCATCTGACCCAGTATATTTTTTCATTGCAATTATTATATTTGTTTCTATCGGTCTTTCACTGTGGTATGGTCAGCAAAAAAACCACGAAAAAAAAGGGTCAGTATTGGACAAATACTCACGCGATCTTACGGCATTAGCGGAAAAAGGTAAACTGGATCCGGTAGTCGGCCGTTATCACGAATTGAAACGTGTCATTCAGATTCTTTCCAGACGGACAAAAAATAATCCGGTTTTAATCGGACCATCCGGCGTCGGTAAAACCGCGATTGTGGAAGAATTGGCCAATGAAATAAGAAACAATAATGTCCCAAGCTCGTTGAAAAACAAACGCGTTTTGGCCTTGGACCTTTCTGGACTGGTTGCCGGTACGAAATATCGCGGTGAATTCGAGCAGAGATTAAAAGGAATTGTAGATGAAATAAGGAATGCCGAAAGAAATATTATTCTTTTTATCGATGAACTACAAACTTTAGCGGAAGCCGGCGAGGCATCCGGGGCAATTGACGCGTCAGATATTCTGAAACCGGCACTGGCACGAGGAGAACTACAGGCTATCGGAGCTACCACAGAAGAAGAATACATCAAATATATCAAAACCGATCCGACGTTGGAAAGAAGATTTCAGCCGGTCATGGTCAAAGAACCAAGTATCAATGACACTCTGATGATTCTTAAAGGCGTCCGGGGCAATTATGAAACACATCATATGGTTAAAATCACTGATGGCGCAGTGGAAGCGGCAGTGGATCTGGCGGATAAATACTTAAAAGACCGCTACTTTCCAGATAAGGCAATCGATATTATGGATGAAGCATCGGCAAAAGTCCGTTTGTCAGCTATTACGAATCCAAAAGAAGGTGAAACACTTCCGGAAGTAACTGCCAAAGATGTAGAAGAAGTAATCAATGAGTGGACAAACGAATTAATCGACTATAAGTCAAAAGTTATTAGTAATTCAAATCAGCAAAAATAATGCTTACGCTGTTTAATACCCTTTCAAGAAAAAAAGAAACCTTTAAACCTCTGAAAGATTCAGAGGTTGGTTTATATACTTGCGGTCCGACTGTTTATAATTTTGCGCACATCGGAAACCTCCGGACTTATGTTTTTGAGGATATATTACGACGGGTATTGCAATACAATAGCTACAAAGTAAAACATGTGATGAATATTACTGATGTCGGGCATCTGGTATCAGATGCGGACACCGGTGAAGATAAAATGGAAAAACGGGCCAAGCAGGAAAAGAAAACGGTATGGGAAATTGCTGAGTATTACACTTCTGCATTTAAAAACGACATGTCGGACCTCAACATTACGGAACCCGTGATCTGGTGCAAAGCCACTGACCACATCAAAGAACAGATTGAGCTGGTTAAAAAGTTAGAGGAAAAGGGTTACACCTATACCATTGCGGATGGCGTATATTTTGACACCGGTAAATTTGAAAGTTACGGACAGATGGCCAGGCTAGATATCAAAGCGCAAAAGGCCGGTGCCAGAGTGGCGGTCGTGGAAGGCAAAAAAAGCCCGAATGATTTTGCTTTGTGGAAATTTTCACCAGACCCTTTGAAAGGCGAGCCGAAGCGCCAGATGGAATGGGAATCGCCGTGGGGCATCGGATTTCCCGGTTGGGCAATAGAATGTTCGGCAATGGCCGTAAAATATCTGGGTCAGCCTTTTGATATTCACTGTGGCGGAGTTGATCATATTCCCGTCCACCATACGAACGAAATAGCGCAGAGTGAAGCGGCAAACGACAGAAAACTGGCCAACTACTGGCTGCACGGGGAGTTTCTGATTCTGAAGGACGAAAAAATGGCAAAATCAAAAGGGAATTTTATAACTCTGGAAACACTGAAAGAGAAAGGGATTAATCCCCTCGCCTATCGCTATTTACTGCTTACCACCCATTACCGTTCGAAACTGACTTTCAATTGGACAAACCTGGAAGGAGCCAACACCGCGCTTGATTCTATTTATCGGCAGATGGAAAGTTATAAAGACACCAACCCGGTCGTTAATGAGGATTTTAAACAGCAATTTGAGGATGCAATTAATGATGATCTGAACATGCCTAAAGCACTGGCACTGGTCTGGAAAATTTTTAAATCCAACTTACCGGCAGGTGCAAAAAAAGGAACAGTACTGGAATATGACAAAGTACTGGGACTCGGATTGGATAAACTTGAGCAAACAGAAGAAGCACCAAAGCACGTTAAAACACTGGCGACAAAAAGGGAGCACGCGCGTTTAGCCAAAGATTTTAGCGAAGCGGACAAAATAAGAGCGGAAATTGAATCATTGGGGTATATTGTTACTGATACATCTTCGGGGCCAAAAATTCATAAAAATAAATAATGCTACTATTAAATCTGGATCAGCTAATTTTTGAAAAGATTTATCAGGTTATTCCTCATAACCTGTTTTTTGATTGGTTTTTTCTGTTACTTACTACAATCGCCCATCCGAAAATAATTTGGTTTCCTTTAATCATCCTGTTCTTAATCTTTTATAAACAGCATAAAGGATGGATGTTTTTTGAATCCGCCATCGCCATCGGTATCGGTGTTGTTATAAACGAATACATGGTTAAAAATATTTTTGCGCGCCTGCGACCTTTTGAATTTTACGATTGGGTAACCACAATTGACCATACTGCGGAAGGATTTTCCTTCCCTTCCAGCCACGCCCTGGTTGCATTCAGTTTTACCATGGTGATTATCTTAAACACAAAATCAAAGCTACTGCATAAATTGCTAATTGTTCTGGCAGTACTGATTTGCCTTTCCCGAATCTATTTGGGAGTGCATTTCCCCGGTGATGTAATTACCGGCGGGATAATCGGCGCCCTGCTCGGTTGGCTATCTTCGACTTACCTTCCGCGGTTTTATAAAGCACTGTTCCACAAACAGATATAATTCGGCAAACAAAAAATCCCGCGTTTAACTTGCCGGATTTTTTTATATTCTAAATATCGTATTTATATCTTTTCTTTGCAGCCGCTCCGCCTTTGATCAGGATCATTAAAAGAATCGGAGCGAGCACCCAGATGAACTGGCTGATTTCCAAGGTAAATAATGTCTTAGTCAGCGGAGCAAGTCCTTCAACTGCTGACTTTGGCAGAAATGATAAAGTAATACTGATTAATAACCCGACGTGCAAGATGCTGAAAACTATCACCTGCCACCATTTTCCACGATCATCAGAACTGGCGACAGTAGAGATTAAAGCGGATCGGGAAAGCATGAAAAATAACGCAACAAAAACAGCTACAAAAGCTGTTATCTTCACTACGAAAAACTGGTTTATGCCGATCTCGCCGGTAGTGTCTCCCAAAAACGGCGCAGTATTGATTACAGCCATCGCCATATAGATGCTGATCAGAATTACGATAATCCGATCGCGACCCAGTGACATACCGTAGAGCAGGGCAGCGATGACAAAAAACAGGATAATAAAGAGGTCCCAGGTTGGTTCTGACCAGTCGAAATTAGCTACCCACGAACCGGTGTCTGCTACAACTGTTGCGAAAAACATTGTATTTCTCCCCCTTTTGTTTTATTTTATCTGATTACTTTGTAAGTATAACACAAAAACAATAAATAGGCAATTGCTATGCCTATACTACTGTGGATAAACTGATTTAATCCAGTTTTTGCAGATTTTCCAATAATTCGCGTTGTTTCCGGGATAATTTTTCCGGTGTTTTTACAATAATTTCAACTAACTGGTCACCTCTGCCTCGGGCATTTAAGTGCATAACTCCCTTACCTTTAATTTTAAATACTTTGCCCGATTGAGTACCGGCCGGAATTCGAAGCTGACCTTCACCATCCAGAGTGTTGATGGAAATCTTATCTCCAAGTGCTGCCTGCGCAAAACTGACTTCCGAAACGGAAAAAACATTGTCGCCGTCCCGCTGAAATTCATGGTGTGGCATTACTCGAATAGCAACATACAAATCCCCCGCTACACTTCCACGCTGGCCGGCTTCGCCTTCACCGGAAAGACGGATAGACTGCCCGTTATTAATCCCGGCAGGAATTTTTATTTTGATCCGCTTACTCGCGCGATCCACACCGGTGCCACGGCAGTTTGTACACTTATCTTTAATAGTTTTTCCTTCACCTTTGCACTCCGGACACACACCGCGGGTTCGGATCTGGCCTAAAATAGTTCGTTGCAGTTGATCAACCTGTCCGGAACCTTTGCACATCGGGCATTCCACAATCCCGCTGGAACTTTCTGCGCCGGAACCACTGCATTTTTCACAAGCTACTGTTTTATAAAGTTCCACGGTTTTTTCCACGCCGAACGCCGCATCGAAAAAGGTAACCTGCATTTCTGTTTCAATATCCGCGCCTTTCTGCTGGCGCGCACTTGCCCTTCCTCTTCCTCCACCGAAGAAATCACCGAAGATATCACCCAGATCGCCAAAATCAAAATTAATTCCGTCCGCTCCGCCGAAACCAGCTTGCCGTGGATCAAATCCGGCACCACCGGAAAAACCACCCTGCTGGTCAAAAGCGGACCCAAACTGGTCGTACTGTTTGCGCTTGTCTTCTTTGGAAAGCACCTGGTAAGCCTGGTTTAATTCCTTAAATTTAGCTTCATCACCGGTATTTTTATCCGGGTGGTATTGGTGCGCTTTCTTACGAAAAGCTTTTTTTATTTCTTCCTGCGAGGCATCTTTCGCGACGCCCAGAATTTCATAGTAATCTGTTGCCATAATTCTTTCTTTCTATTCTCCCAATATTACAACATCCACGTCTTTCTTTTCCTGTATAATCCTGACGAATTTTGTGGCGGATAATATTCTAAAAATCAGAGATGTAAATGAATTGATTAATGTTAAAAATACAAAACCAAACAGATTCAGGGCAAAAAACAAACTCAATGCCAGCAGCGGGGTGATGAAATCCTCGTAAGGTCCCAGGAACTGAAAAGCGTATTTGCGGATGATCTTGGCCATCACTACCGACAGTTTATCCGAACCTTGCGCCTCAATACCGACGCTTTTCATAAATTCATCTCGGGCGTCATTGATCTGTTCCTGAAAAATACTTTGGACGAATGAGGATGAAACTAAGGTATCCGCGGATAATTTGTCGCTATACAGATTATCCCTTATTTCGGGAGGTAATGCTTTAATATCCACTTCCCCGCTTTGTACCTTGCTTCGCAGATCGTCAATCAGTGCCTGACCCTCTTTTACTTTTGGATCATCCAGTGTATCTTCCAGCTCTTTATTCAGCTGACCGCTGATATCCTCCACCACACCGGCGCTGGTTTCCAAAATAAACTGGTCCAGAGTTTTATCGGGATCATAACCCTCTATTTGTGTAGGAATAACCTCGTTGGCAATGTTTGTGGTACTGAGAATCAGCGAGTCAATCGCTTCTTTGCCCGAATCACGCTCCTCTGTTGTTGTAGTGATATAGTACAGTAATGAAATAGACAATGCCATTGCCACCACTACTCCGCCGATACCCCAATGCATTATTTTATACAAATTGAATTTTATTCTGGATTTTTTCTCACTATGCACCCGATAGGCGTAATACACAAACATCAGTATCTGAAGCAAAGAAATAATCAGAAGCCACGGAGAAAAGGGAAAGAATAAAAGCATCGGTAAACTGGATAAAGTCCAGATCGGCAATTGAATTTTTTCTTTTTGAATTAAGATTGTTGTTATACTTACTAAAGCCAAATAGAAACAAAAGGAAACAACCGGAAAAATCAATCTGAGTAAAATCTGTACAATCGGAATATTATCTCCGGACCACTCCATATTGAAAACCGTAGATAAAGAAAACCAAGCCAGCACGCTGGCCAGTACAGTCAGCACTCCTAAAACAGCTGATTTGGAATTCTTGGTCATGGTTTTTGCTTTATTGATTATGCTTTGAATCCGACTTCGTCCGCCGGCGCATCCGTAACATCTATTGTACCAAAATTTGTCTCATAGCGCTTGATATTGTCCGCGAGAGCGGATAAAACCCGTTTCATGTGACCTGGTGAGGTTTTTACCCGATTGGTAACCACGCCCACGCCTTCCGCCTGGTGGATATTGATAAAATCAATCGTAAACTCGTCTTTGGTATGCATGACTCGCATACTGTTCGCATAATTTGGTCCGGCTAAAACGCTATCCGGGATCTTAATCTGCATTTGTCGCTGTTGCCCTTGTGGGGGCTGTTGGTTTGGTTGGTTTGGCATGGTGGTTTTATTTATTACGTATTAATGTTCTTTATGAATAATTATGACGAAACTTTTACCCATCCCTCTGGAGGGGTATATAGAGAAAATCTAAAAAACGCTTTTATACTTCTTTTGTCCGATCCATTTAGAGTTCTAAAATACACTTCAACTCTAAATAAACAATAAGGTACTCCACTTTTTCCATATTTTAAATCATGCCCTAGCGACACCGGCCAACCAATAGTTTCGCCAGGAGAAATCATAAGCTTAAAGCAATCTTCCTGTTCATTATCCCAAATTTCTTGATCCTTTTCGGACACGATTGAATCAATAGTGTTCCGCATTTTTTCATTATATTCTTTTTGTATTTGTTTTTTCAGTTCTGAAACTTTTTTGTATGCTTGATTAATTAAAATTCTTGTCACATTGTCCCCTGTTGGTTCAGGAGTACCACCCTCAATAATAATTTTTACATATCCCTTAGGTTGTTCTTTTAAACATTCACCAGAGTAAATTTTTTGATTAATTTTAATTGTTTCAAGCGGTTCATCGGTTTTATTCACTAATACTATTGTTGCATCTTTAGTCATAGCTATTTGAAGACCACCAGAATATTGTAATTCTCGAAGTTTCTTTTCTCTCAATATTGGTTGAATTGCGATAATAATAATGAATATTGATCCAATTGAACTTGTGGCAGTCCAAAAAGTCATACCATCCATAGTTACCTTACCAGCGATACTACTAATAATAAACATTACATAAAAAAGTACTATTAAAGCTGATCCGACTATATAGGGTAAAGTGAATTTGTTTTTTAATCTCATACATGTATCCCGCAACTTGCAGGATTAATTATTTTACTTGCACCGGTAGGCGAGAATACGTATTCTCGCCTACCGAATTAATTACTTATTATTTCTTCTCTTCCTTCTTCTCTTCCGTGAATTCACCTTCAACTGGTTCTTTGTCTCCCTCTTTTTTCTCACCGGCCTTTGATGCATCTGCTTTCTTTGCCGCTTCTTCCTTCTGCTGTGCTTCATACATCGCCTGTCCAATCTTCTGAGCAGCTGTTGATAGCTCTTCGGTGGCTTTTTTGATCGCTTCCACGTCGTCTTTGTCTTTTACATCATTAACCGCTTTAACCTTTTCTTCCACGGCTTTCTTGTCTTCTTCTTTAATCTTATCGCCACCCTCTTTGATCGCTTTTTCAGAAGTGATCACCATGGTTTCTGCCATGTTACGGGCTTCGATCAAATTTTTCTTTTTCTTATCTTCTTCCGCGTGAATCTCCGCGTCTTTCTTCATCTTTTCAACTTCCTCGTCGGACAGTCCGGAAGAAGCTTCAATGCGGATGCTTTGTTCTTTATTAGTTGCTTTGTCTTTTGCTTTCACGCTCAGGATTCCGTTTGCATCAATGTCAAACCCTACTTCCACCTGCGGGATTCCGCGCGGTGACGGAGGGATGCCGTCTAAGATAAATCTGCCCAGTGATTTGTTGTCGGCTGCCATTTCTCTTTCGCCCTGCAAGACGTGAATTTCTACGGATGTCTGGTTATCTGCTGCGGTAGAAAACACCTGACTCTTTGATGCAGGAATGGTTGTATTCTTTTCAATTAATGGTGTGCGTACTCCGCCTAGAGTTTCAATACCAAGTGTTAGCGGGGTAACATCCAATAGCAGAACGTCTTTTACTTCTCCCTGCAATACACCGGCTTGTACCGCTGCACCGATTGCTACTACTTCGTCCGGGTTTACAGATGAGTTCGGTTTTTTGCCGAAGAATTCTTCTACTTTCTTCTGTACTAACGGCATTCTGGTTTGTCCGCCGACTAGCACTATTTCATTCATATCTTTGGCTTCCAAACCGGCATCTTTCAGCGCTTTCTTACAAGGCTCCAGTGTTTTTTCCACGAAATCACCGACGATATCTTCCAGTTTGGCGCGGGTCAATTTCAATACCAAATGCTTCGGGCCTGATTCATTGGTTGTAATAAACGGCTGGTTGATTTCTGTCTCCTGTGTGGATGATAATTCAATCTTGGCTTTTTCCGCGGCTTCTTTGATTCTCTGTAGTGCCAGATTGTCTTTGGAGAGATCAATTCCCTGGTCTTTCTGAAATTCATCCAGGATCCAGTGCATTATCTTCTGGTCAAAATCATCTCCGCCAAGATGTGTATCGCCGTTGGTTGCTTTCACTTCCACGGTGTCATCACCGATTTCCAAAATGGAAATATCAAATGTTCCACCGCCCAGATCATAGACTGCGATCTTTTCATCTTTCTTCTTATTGAACCCGTAGGCAAGTGCCGCCGCGGTTGGTTCGTTGATAATGCGTTTCACGTCAAACCCGGCGATCTTACCGGCATCCTTGGTCGCCTGCCTCTGTGAGTCGTCAAAATATGCCGGCACGGTAATTACCGCTTCGGTTATCTTTTCACCCAGTTTGTCTTCGGCATCCGCCTTCAATTTCTGTAGGATCATCGCGGAAACTTCCTGTGGGGTGTGTTGTTTATCGCCCATTTTTACCGTAACACCGTCATTATTTTTTTCAATTTTGTAAGGCAATGTTTTCGCGTCGTTCTGGACTTCTTCTTCCTCCCATCTGCGTCCGATCAGACGTTTCACTGAAAATACTGTATTTTCCGGATTAGTTACCGCCTGTCTTTTGGCCAGCTGGCCGACCAGACGTTCACCGCTTTTGGAAATTGCAACCACGGAAGGAGTGGTGCGGTTGCCTTCTTTATTTTCCAGCACTTTCGGCTCGCCTCCCTCGACGATCGCCATTGCTGAGTTGGTGGTACCGAGATCGATACCTAATATCTTTGCCATTTTACTTAATTCCTTTCTTTAATGATTGATATTTGATAAATAATTTCTTATGAACCCGGGAAGCGAAATGTAAATAGATTCTTCGGCTTGACGAGTTCTCGTCTCGCTCAGAATGACATTTCGCTGCCCGGAGCCAGAAGCTCCGAGTGATTCCTATTTGGAACCTTTTTTTAATACGTTAACTTTGATTGTTTTTGGCATTACCTGTTCCGCTTTGGGAATGGTAATTTTCAAAATTCCATTTTCAAAGTCGGCATTGGCCTTGTCACCATCTACAGCAATCGGCAATGCGACTGCGCGGTGGAAACTGCCGGTTCTGACCTCTTTGCGGTAATATTCCTTTTCATCTACTTCCGACTTCTTTTCCATGGAACCTTCTATGGTCAGTACGTCGTTTTCGATGGAAATATTTACCTTTTCCGGATCAACGCCAGCCAGAGGTGTTTCAACAATTACCGAATCCTTGGTCTGATAAACGTCAATCGCCGGTACGAAACCGCTGGCCATGCCCGACATGTATTCTTCCATGAATTTGTCCATGTCCTCCCAAGGCTGGATCATTGGTCGATATTTCATAATATGCATATATTTATCTCCTTTTGTTAATAATTATTTAGCTACTTTGACTTTCGCCGGCTGGATTACCCGGCCGTTCAGTCGAAAGCCAGTTGTTAGTTCTTCCGTTACCATTCCTTTTTCCATTTCCGATTCCACTTCTTCAATTGCTTCATGCATTTCCGGATTAAACTTTTCACCCACTGTTTTTATTTCTTCTATCCCCATACCTTTTAATACATTATTTAAATTGCTTTGGATGTGTTTGACTCCTACAATCCAGTCCGAACTCTCAATCTCTTTAGGCACATGCTTCATTGCCTGTTTAAACTGATCAACAAGCGGAAATATATCGAGTAGCATTCCCGCGGTGGCAAATTCCATCAATTCCGCCTGCCTTTGCTCCTGTTCTCTTTTGAAATTGATGTAATCGGCCTTGGCCCTTTTCCATCCGTTCAGGTATTCTTCCGCCTGATTTTTCGCAGTTTCCAATTCTTTTTGAATGTTCTTATCCGCCTCCTGATCCTGTTTTTCGTGCTTGTCGTGGTGAGTCATAAATATTAATTACAAATTAGTTATAAGTTCCTGAGTGTATTTGATCAGCGCGCGGTTATGGGAATAATTCATCCGCATCGGTCCGAGGATTGCGATCAAACCCTCAACACTTCCTCTTTGATACTTGGTTAAAATAGTACTGCACTGTTTACCAAAAGGATTTTCTTTCCCAAGTAGGATGTGAACGTCTTTGCTGATATCATCAAAAATTCCCGCTACAGCTTCATCCAGATGGTCAACAACTTCACTTAAATTATAAATAACATCCAGTTCCGCAAACTCCGGCTGACGGAAAACATTGGTCAGTCCGGTATAATAGATATCTCTTGGCGAAAATCCTACGACTACCGCACCGTTGGAAAGAACTGCTACTTCTTTCGCCACCTGTTTTACCGCAAATGAATCTTCGTTATCTGCTTTTAACATCTGTTGAAGCTGTATTTTGTGCTTATCACTTAAATCTCTTTCATCCAGATAATTATCAATAAAAAAACGGTAACCCTTTTCGGTTGGAATGCGTCCGGCTGAAGTGTGCGGATGAGTGAGATATCCTTCCTTTTCCAGATCCATCATTTCATTGCGGATTGTGGCCGTGGACAGATCAAACCCGCCTTTGCCAACCAAAAGGTTGGATCCAACCGGAATAGCAGTTTTAATATGCTGTTTGATTATAGCCGCAAGGAGGGCTTTTTTTCGGTCATTTAGTTCCATATTTGGTACCTGTTAGCACTCCTAATGGTAGAGTGCTAATTTAGTATAACATATCAAAAAAAGGGGTCAAGTCCCCTGACAAACAGGAGATCCGCCCCTTTTATTAATATAAGCTATTCCGCGCGATTAAAGCTCCAGAAAGACAATCCGAACATTACCAACCCGAATGCAACAATAACTAGTGCGTCAAAAGATAATGAATGGATGACAATGGAATCGATCACCTGCTGTGGCGCATTACTGAATACGATATTCCGCAGACCATCTACGGCATATGTCAACGGATTAATAGATGAGACAATCTCCATCCATTTTGGAACATTCGTCAGTGAAAAGAAGGCGCCGGAAAGAAACATCATCGGAAAGAATAAGAACTGAAACACAAACTGGAACCCCTCGGCATTACGCATCCTGGTAGCGATAAAGAGACCCAGCGAAGTAACAGCAAAAGACAGTAAAAGAGAAACAAACAGCAACCCTGGTACCGTGCCCCAGTCAATCGAAAGTCCGAAAACCGGTGATATAGCAATCAATAAAACTGCCTGAAATAATCCGATCACAACTCCGGACAATATTTTCCCCAGTATGATCGATGCCCGGGAAACCGGTGCGACAAGGATTTCCTTCAGAAATCCGAATTCCCGATCAGTCACAATTGAGATGGAAGTGTTCAGCGCAACCCCGAGCGTAGTCGTGGCAATAATTCCAGGAAACATGAATTGTACAAAATTAAATCCTAAACCCTCTCCACCCATGTTCATTGTTGATTCCAATCCGACCCCGAAGATGCCCAAAAAAATCAGAGGCTGCATAATTGAACCGATAATTCTGGCCTTGTCGCGGAAGAATCTCAAAATATCCCGCATAAAGATATTTCGCATTGATCTAAATTCCAGTTTGATGTCATTTTTCATCCCGTTAGAAATCCTGTGATTAATGTTTATAAAATTTGATAATTGTATCCCGTTATTTTCGTTAATTTCTAACGGGATTCATTATCTTCTCCCCCTAGATCTTAAGAATCTTTTAGTTTTCTCAGCGTTATTCGGTTCTTCTTCACGGATTTTTGATCCGGTCAGTTTCAGGAATACATCATCCAGCGAAGGTCTTTTGAGTTCAATACTTTTAACCATCTGCGGCAATTCACGAACCATTTTCGGCAATACCTGATCTCCGTCTTTAACAATCACAACAATCTTGCCATCTTCTTCGCGCACATTTTCCGAAAATGATTTCTTGATGGATTCTATTGCTGCCGAATTATTATCCGTTTCAAGTGTAATTATGTCTCCGCCCACCTTTTCCTTCAGCTTATCAGGTGTATCAAGCGCAACAATCGTGCCGTGGTCGATAATCGCAATACGATTACAGTTTTCCGCCTCATTCAAATAGTGCGTAGTCAGGAAGATCGTAATTTTTTCCTGCTTTGCCACTTTTAAAATATATTGCCACATAGTTGCGCGGGTTTGCGGATCCAGACCGATCGTCGGCTCATCCAGAAAAAGAACTTTCGGGTAGTGCAGCATTCCGCGGACAATTTCCAGACGCCTTTTCATGCCGCCGGAAAAATTCCTGACGGCTGTTTTGGCACGGTCCGACAAATCAACAATCTTAAGCAGTTCTTCGGACCTTTTTCGGTATATTTCTTTGGGAACGCCGTAAAACTCCGCGTGAAACCGCAGATTTTCCAGTGCAGTCAGTTCCTCATCCAGAGTTGATTCTTGAAAAACCAAACCGATTGATTTTCTGACCGCCACCCGGTCTGTCGTTACGGAATGCCCGTTGATTATCGCTTCACCGGATGTCGGTTTTAACAATGTTGAAAGCATATTAATCGTGGTAGTTTTACCGGCGCCATTGGGTCCGAGAAAACCGAAGACTTCCCCTTCTTCCACGTTAAAGCTGACATCTTTAACTGCTGTAAAGTCTTTAAATTTCCTGGTTAAGTTTTTTACTTCAATTATATTCATAATTTATTTTACTCCTTTTATTTCTTTTCTAATTTTTTCCACCCTACTTACCATTTTTTCGGTCATTTTATCCAAAAATGTATCAATATCGTCCGATTTTACTAATCCGACAAATTTATCAAATTTGCAGAATACTAAAAGCCGGTCACCGGTTTTCAGATTCATGCGCTTTCTAACTTCTGCCGGGATGACTACCTGCCCTCGCTCACCGATTGTTGTTGTACCGCATACCTTATGATCTTTTTCGCAATGTTCTTTATGCATAATGTATTTTTTGTAATGTATGAAATGTATGATTAATCGTACTTAATTATATATCCCCTATAATATCCGTCAAGGGAACAAAAAACAGCTAAAATATCGACATAAGCTGTTTTAAATATTCCTATTATTTCCGCTTTTGGTGGGTATTAATAAAACGCTCAATAATGTCTATCGCGCGATGACCTTCACGGTAAGAACGGATTGTTTTTCTGAATTTTTCGGAATTTCTTCTGTACTTATCGTGTTTTAATATTTTTTCAATCGCAAATCTGATTTCAGAGGGTTTAACATCCAATGCGTCCTTTAATAACGAATTTGGATTGACCCATGATGCCTTAATCGGATTCAAGTTTATCCCGCACTTTAACCGTTCAATTCTTTTTGCATTGTACCATTGACCGTAATTATGCGGAATTACAATGCATGGCTTGCCGTATTTCAATGCCTGCATAACCGTACCATGACCGCCATGATGAATTACAATATCGCTGATCTCACAGGCTCTTTGCCCGGGCAGATAAGTTTCCAGCCAAACGTTATCCGGCAGTTTACCGATTTTATTTCGTTTAAAATTCGGCCCTAGACTTACAATTAACTGATAATCAGAATTAGTAACTGCTTCAACAGTACTGTTCAGCATTTCCTGGTTATAAATAGTTCCGCCGAGTGATAAGTAGATAATCGGCTTTGTTTTATCCAAATCTTTAAACCAGGACGGCTCTTTTTTTTCAAATCCACGCCACAATAACGGACCAACAAAATATGCATCGCTGGGTAGCGGTGAGAGAGAGGCGTATTCCGGCACGTCCGCAACCAGTTTCAAATCCGCATCATACTGGGCATAAACCGAGGCCTTGGCGAATTGATTTGATACTTTATGAAAAGGCACTTTCATTGCCTGCCTGGAAATAAAATTTACAAAAAACCACCCGACAAAATAGTAAAATTGGTTCAAAAGCTTTTTTTCTGAAAGATCCAAACCGTTCCCCTTCCAGAACTCTTTCAGGTAAATAGAATTCGCGATTGTAATCCACGGAATTTTTTTGATTCTGGTTGAGATACAGGCGGTTGTCCGTTTATCAGAAATAACCACATCCGGTTTATATTTATTTAAAATATCCAAGTCCTCTTCTACGTTATTGGAAAGCAAATCCAGATATTCATTTTTCTGCGCGAATTTATACTCCTCCGCCACATCAAAACTGGTTGACGGTGATAATGTATACGTTCCATACCCCGCTTTTCGGACAAAGTCACGTTTATCACGACTCACCGCAAATCTTATGTGATATTTTGATTTCGGCAACAAATCAGCAATCGTCAAACACCGGGTTATGTGCGCTAACCCGTCGGAGTGCGGTAAAAATAATATTTTTTTTCTTCTGGTCATAAATTAAAATGGATATGGTTTACCGGACAAATTTGAAATTTCCTTCATTATTTCTCCCGTCACTTCTACCAGCAAATCTTTAGTTATTTCCTTTTCGTAATATCGGTCAAAGTAAATCGGCTTGCCGATCTTGATCTTTGCTCTGCCAATCCCTTTAAAAAAATTTCTGAAGGATTCTTTGACTGTTGAACCGTGAGGGCCGTCAATTCCAACCGGTAAAACAGGAACCCTGTTATACAGGGCGAGTCTTGCTACACCCGTTTTACCTTTTGCCAATTCTTTGTTCGGATTAGCTTTGCCTTCAGGAAATATAGCAACAAGTTCTCCATTTTTCAATACCTCACTCATTTTTTCCAAACTGCGCGCAGGATCAGCCGGATCAATCGCGACAGCATCAAATATGCGATAGTTACCTGTTTTTGCGATAAAATTCATATGCCGTGAAGTTGCACGTACTATCGGTGCGATTAATATATACATATCAAAATAACTGATGTGATTTGCGGCAATTATTAACGGCCCTTTTTTTGGAATATTTTCACAACCCTCTGGCTTTTTTGTAAGTAGGGTAACAAATAAATATAATGGCTGCATAATCCATGAATTCAGTCGGATTTTCATATTTACAGTTTTAAGGATTTTCTGCGGATATATATACTTTCAACGATACCAATGGAAAGCAAGCTCATCATCAGTGAACTGCCTCCCGCGCTGATGAATGGCAACGGCAATCCCGCGACCGGGGCTAGTCCTAAATTCATACCGATATTAATAAACATTTGAACAACAATCATGACCAAAATTCCCCAGGCAACGTATATTCCGAAGTCATCTTGAGCCGAGCGGATTATTTTAATAATCCGCCAAAACAATAAACCAAATATGGAAATTACAAAAAACGCGCCGATAAAACCAAGCTCCTCCGCAATCACAGCAAAAACAAAATCTGTTTCTTTTGCCGGCAGGAAGTTTAAACGGCTTTGCGGACCGAGCGAAAGACCTCTGCCCCAAAATTGCCCTGATCCGATAGATATTATCGACTGTGTGACATTATATCCCTGTTTTAATGGATCGCGGGTCGGTTGGGCAAAATTTAAAACCCGCTCTTTTTGGTAATCCGCCAGAAAAAACCAGCTGATGAACATAACAAAAAACATAGTGCCTATGATTATCAGGATATGTGACTTTTTAATTCTGGTTAACCAGGTCATCCCCGCCCAGATGGAAATAAATATTATTGCCGACCCTAAATCCGGCTGCATTAACACCAGTACAACCGGCAGACCGATAAAGAGGGCGCTGATCAATACATTTTTAAATGTAAAAGGTTCCGATGCTTTGTGCGCCAAATAGCGGGCCAGGAAAATAATCATTAATACTTTAACAACCTCTACCGGCTGGAATACCTGGCCGAAGAAAGAATACCATCCTTTTGTTCCTCTCACCGTGATACCAAAAATTAAAACACCTAATAACAATGAAACTCCTATCCAATATATTATATTGGCATACCCCCGCAATATCCGATAGTCAAAGAATGCCAGCGTTAACAGAAAAATTGTTCCCAAACCAAAAGCAACCAGCTGAGTAACCAGCAGGCTGAATGATCCATTTTCCTGATTGACCGAAATACTATAAATCGCCAATAACCCGAATATCACCAGAATAACGGCGATCGTGAAAAGTATCCAGTCAAACCTTTTAAATTGTGAGAAATATTTATCAAATATCATACCGATCAAAGGAAAAAATCAAATTCTAGAATTCATCCGGTGAATACAGCATAGTGGGATCATATGCATTCACTTCCGGGACAACTTTCACACTTGTAACAGATCCGTATTCTTCACCCCAGGAAAGTCCCAACTCCCTTGATTCCAATGCAGCAAATCGATCAAATTTTGCTTCGTTGACAGCAACCGGCAAATTACCGCTATACAAAACAACCAGAAATTTAACATTCCAGAAATTGTAAACAGTATTGTTCTTTATCATTGCTGTAACCCTAGTCGAATATGAAGATTGCGTTCCTCTTTCACCTAGGATAGGAATCAGATCAGTTTTTATGTCCGTAACTTCAAAATTGATAGCGGGTTTTTTTTCAGGAAAATCTACCCTCACCCATCCCGGAGCGTCAACCACTAATTTGGCAATTGGCTTTTCCGCTGTACTTTTTACGGCATATTTAAAAACATAGCGCTGTTCCTGAGGCAGAAGAAATGTAGTTTCCTGATCTAAGTCAACCCCGTCTAAAACAAAATGAAAAACTAAGGAATTAGCAACCCATTTTGCGTTCGGATTTTTTATTTCTGCAATTAAATTATATTTTTGAACCTGTCCAGGAATTGGTATCAGACTGGTGTTTATCACCTGGATAGCTTGCGGGGAATTCGTCTGTTGATACGCCCCAAAGTCGATGTATGATACACCGATCTGACTAGGTATAGTAGTGAACTTGGTCCATGTGACAAGCAAAATAATGACATTGAACAGAATATACAAAAAAACCATCAAATCAGCCACGGCAATCAAAATGACCCACCATTTTTTAAGCTGATATCGGTGCGTTACCCACCAAATACTTATCTTAAGTTGTTTATCGCTGTATTCTGCCATGGTTTGTTCCTGCATATAAAATACCACAAATAGGCAAAAAAATGAAGTATAATACTTGAAATTTGAAATATATGATATACTTAATCTTGTTAAATTTATTCTTATTAAATAAACATATGTTTGAAACTAGCAAAGACGTTCTATTCCTTGTGATCGCCCTTTGTGTTTTTATTGTTACAATATTTTCAGTTTGGATTCTTTACTACATCGCCCAGATTTTGAAATCTTCAAAAGAAATGGTTGAAGAGGTGAAGAGTAAGGTAGAGGAGTTCGGTAATGTATTGAATTTGATTAGGGAAAAAATTACACATTCTACAACAATGCTTACCACAGTGGTAAAAGGCGTAACTGATTTATTGAATATGTTTAAAGGCAGAAAGTCCAGAAAGGATGATGAATATGAAGATGAATTTGAAGAAGAAGTAAACAATAAAGCAAGACGTAGAAAAAAATAATTCAGACCTCTTTGTTTCGAGCCCCCTCGATCTTGGGGGCTTTTTGATCGCATTGATCGGGTGAGTGAAAAAGTGTTATAATTGACAACTGAATTAACAACCCAAAACAAGCATGAGTTTTGTTCACCTCCACACTCACAGCCACTATAGCCTGCTCGACGGCCTGCCCAAAATTGGTGATTTAGTCAGCAAAGCAAAAAAACTGAATATGGATGCCCTGGCCTTAACTGACCATGGTGTTTTATATGGTGCGATTGAATTTTTTCAAAAAGCAACGGAAGCGGGAATCAAACCGATTATCGGCGTGGAAACATATGTCGCAAAAAACGGAATGCATAATAAAAGATCCAGGGTTGATGACCGACCGTATCATTTAATTCTGCTGGCAAAGAATCAGACCGGATACCAGAATCTGCTTACACTGATTACAAAAGCGCACCTGGAAGGTTTCTATTATAAACCGCGTATTGACTGGGAATTATTGCAAAAACATTCCAAGGGATTGATTGCCATGACCGCCTGCCTGCAGGGAGAAATCCCATCAGCGATCAGAAATAATGACCTTGGTCATGCGGAAGAACTGATTAAAAACTATGCCAACCTTTTTGGCGAGGGTAATTTTTATTTGGAACTCCAGAATCACCCGAGTATCGAACAACAGCATAAAGTCAACGAAAGTTTAATCGAGCTGGGTAAAAAATTGAGTATCCCGCTGGTTGCGACCAATGATGTTCATTACTTGGAACCGGCGGACGCGTATCCGCAGGACGTGCTTTTATGCATCCAGATGAAAAGAAAGCAGGAAGAAACGGACCGTATTTCCTATGTCGGGGAGGATTTTTCCCTGAAAACTCCGGAACAAATGGCCAGAGATTTCAGTCATGTCCCGGAAGCGCTCGAAAACACCGTAAAAATTGCCGAAAAATGCAATGTTGAAATAGAATTCGGTAAAATCATGCTCCCCCATTACGAAACACCGGAGAAAAAAACAACCGATGAATATCTGCGGGAGTTGTGCTTTCAGGGAATTAAAAAAAGATTTGGAATCGACATTCCGTCTGACCCGGAAAAACAAAATATTACGGATGAAAAAACAAAAACAATCATTGACCGGCTGGAATATGAATTGAGTGTAATTCATAAAACCGGATTTTCCTCCTACTTTTTAATCGTCCAGGATTTTGTTAACTGGGCAAAAAATAATAAAATTGTGGTCGGCCCGGGTAGAGGTTCTGCCGCCGGCAGTCTTGTTTCCTTTGTTTTAAATATTACCAACCTGGATCCCCTGCACTATGAACTAATGTTTGAAAGATTTTTGAATCCCGAGAGAATTTCGATGCCGGATATTGATATCGATTTCGCTGACTCCCGCCGGAATGAAGTCATAACATATGTTGAAGAAAAATATGGCAAAGACCATGTCGCCCAAATAATCACATTTGGTACGATGGCAGCAAGAGCCGCTATCCGGGATGTCGGCCGGGTGCAGGGACTGCCGTATAATTTCTGCGACCAGGTGGCAAAGATGATCCCGATGTTTATGACGTTGGATGAAGCGCTAAAATCCGTCCCCGAACTGAAAGATCTATACAATACAGATTCTGAAGCGAAAAAACTGGTTGATACTGCAAAAAAACTGGAAGGTGTAGCACGTCATACTTCTACCCATGCCTGTGGAATAGTCATCGCTCCGGATCCGCTAGAACAGCACGTGCCGACGCAATATGCCAGTCAAGATGATAAAACAATCATCACTCAGTATTCGCTGAATCCGATTGAAGATCTGGGACTTTTGAAAATGGATTTTCTCGGACTCAAGAATCTAACAATTTTGGAAAACGCTTTAGATATAATCTTTAAGACAACCGGCGAAGAAGTTGATATAGATAAAATTCCGCTGGATGATAAAAATGCTTTCAAACTGTTTCAAAAGGGCGATACGATCGGGGTGTTCCAATTAGAAAGCTCCGGCATGACCCGTTATCTGAAAGAACTGAAACCGACGGATTTAGAAGATATCATTGCAATGGTTTCCCTGTACCGCCCGGGTCCGATGGAGCTGATCCCAGATTACATCGCGGGCAAGCGCGGTAAGAAAAAAATTACCTATCTCCACCCGAAACTGGAACCCATTTTGAAAAAAACATACGGGATTGCCGTTTATCAGGAACAGATTCTGCAGATCGCCCGTGATTTGTGCGGATTCACCCTTGGCGAGGCTGATATTCTGCGTAAAGCTATCGGTAAAAAAATCCGTAAACTGCTCATGGAGCAAAGAGAGAAATTTGTCCAAGGGGCGATAACAAACGGCATTCAAAAAAGGATTGCTGAAAAACTGTTCGATTTCGTAGAACCATTTGCTGAGTACGGTTTCAACCGGTCACACGCAGCCTGTTACGCTTTGATTGCCTATCAGACAGCCTATTTGAAAGCCAATTGGCCGGCGCAGTTTCTGGCCGCCCTTCTAACCGCTGATTACGGCAATACTGACCGGATCGCCGTAGAAGTTGCGGAAACAAAAAAGCACGGCATTGAGGTTGTTCCGCCGGACGTTAATGAAAGTTTTTCAACTTTTACCGTGGTTAAGGAGAGTCTCGGTACCGAGCAGCCACGCATCCGTTTTGGCTTGATGGCCATCAAAAATATCGGAACTAATATTGTCCGTACCATAATTGATGAAAGAAAGAAAGACGGTAAATATAAAAACCTGGAGGATTTCCTCAGACGCGTACAAACTAGGGATTTGAATAAGAAATCACTGGAGAGCCTCATCAAATGCGGAGCAATGGATGATTTTGGCAATCGCCAAACCCTTCTCGATAATCTGGAGTCAATCCTGATTTACGCGAAAAACAGTCAGAAAGAAAGACTTAACGGCCAGACCAACCTTTTCGGTATGCTTCCCGCCGAGCACAGCCCAAAGTTACGCCTGACCGAATCAGAACCGGTTGATAAGAAGACAAGACTGGGATGGGAAAAACAACTGCTCGGGATGTATATCTCCGAACACCCGCTCGATGATTATCGTGAGCAGCTGGAGAAAATTACCAGCCCGATCAACACACTTAGTAAGGGACTGAAAAGAAATATAACTGTCGGTGGAATTATCACTTCAATTAAAAAAATAATTACCAAGACCAACGAGCAGATGCTCTTTGTCACTTTGGAAGATCTGACCGGAGCGGTGGAAATAATAGTTTTTCCATCCACACTGAAGGACAATCATGAAATCTGGGCAGAAGATAAAATGCTGCTGGTTACCGGGAAAGTAAATACGAAAGAAGGAATCCCGAAATTGATTTGTGAAAAAGTAAAAGAATTTTCCGGACAATCTGATTCCAATAAACCCGAATCTATAGAGAAGAAAATCACAATCAAAATTGCCAATTTAGAAAAAGAAACCCTGGACAAGCTGAAAGTAATTTTTGAAAAGAATCAGGGAGAATATAAAGTTTTTCTGGTATGGAAAAATGGCGGGAGTCCGAAAACTATCTCAACCAAAACGGCAATCAGTTTAAGTGGCAGAATAGTGGCAGAAATTGAGGCTATCGTAGGCGATGGAGCGGTTGAAGTGTCAGAATAACGGCACTCTTCCGATAATATTGTATTTTTGGTATGATAAGAATGGAAAATAACCATTCTTTTTAAGTTAAATGCCGACAATCAAAAAAACAAAAATTGGAAAGCGCTATTCAAAAATGGCTGTACTGTTTCTTGGTGTGGCTTTGGTTGCGGTAGTCGCCATTGTATATGTATCACTGGCCAAAACGGTGATTACAATCACCCCAAGCCCCGAAGCGGTCAGTATTTCTTTTGATTTGCCTTTGACTGCCGAAATAAATCAACTTGAAAATCAGACTAATTCTCTACCGGGTCGGTTGGTGGAAAAACAGATCGAGGAAACTAAAACATTTACCAATGTAACCAGTCAGAGCAAAGTTCAGGGTAAGGCGGAAGGAACGGTTACAATTTATAATAAATATACTAGCAATCAACCTTTGGTCGCGTCTACACGCCTGCTTTCTGAAGACGATGTTCTGTTCCGGACCAAAGAAACAGTAACCGTCCCGGCCGGCGGACAAGTGGAAGTCGAAGTGGAAGCCGACCAGTCAGGCGAGACGGGAAATATCGGACCTTCCCGTTTTACAATTGTCGCCCTCTGGAAAGGTTTGCAGGATAAAATTTACGCCGAGAGTTCAGAAGCAATGAATAATGGACTCCGTGATGTAACTGTCGCCACATTGAAAGACATCAACGATTCCAAAGAAGAGTTTGCCGTTGAATTAAAGGAAAAAGCGGCGGAAGAATTGTCCCGAGAGATTGCAATAGAAAATTCAGCAGAAAAAATCCTGCCACAGGCAGTTGTCTATCAGATACTGAATGAAGAAGCGAGTGTTAAACCCGATGCCGAGGTTAATTCTTTTGAAATAACCAGCAAGATAAATGTAATAGCTGCTGTCTTTGACGAAACTGAATTGTTCAATTACGCGAAAAATTTATTGTCAGAAAAAGTCTCCAGCAACAAAGAACTGGCCGGTACGGAAATAAACCTCCTGCAATATGCTATAAAATCATTTGACCTGGAAAACCAAACGGCTGTTTTAAGCGTTAAACTGGACGGCACAACCAAAGTAAAATTAGCCAGTCCGATTTTTGACCGTGACAATCTTTTGAACCGTGATAAACAGGAGATCAAGACATATTTTCTGGACTTCCCGGAAATTCAAAATGTGGACGTGAAATTCTCTCCGTTTTGGGTGTTCCGCTCCCCTTCATTAAAGGATCATATCGAAATCGTAATCTCGAAATAACTAAACTGCTGAATTTGACAAACAGTCTGTTTTGGAATATCTTTAAACTACTTTTAAACGATTGAGAAAGCTACCAACTTTCTTACCCTAGTAAAAGGGTATGGCCAAAACCGCTAAGTTTATCAGCCAATTCAAAAAAAGCGCCTAATCCTTGTATTATTACACTTAGGAATATGGGTGGAACCGTCCCACGACTCTGGGACCCCAAACACTGTTAGTTGTTTGGTTTTTTAATTTTCAAATTAATATGAAAGAATCATCACATTTCTGCGTAACTGACGTTTTTCTCGAAAATGAATTTGAGGAAGTTTTAATGTTGAAACGCAGTAAAAAGAAAAAGATTTTGCCAAATTTATATAATGGTTTGGGAGGTAAGATTGATAATGGTGAAACTCCACTACAAGCAATCCAAAGAGAAGCAAAAGAAGAGGCAGGAGTAACCTCAATGGAAAATTTGCATTACAGAGCAAATCTATCTGTAAAAGATAAATTTGGATTTTGGCAAATATATATTTTTTATGGCAATATCTACAAGAAAAATATAACTATACAAGAAGTGGATGAAGGGACACTGGAGTGGATACCAAAGAATAATTTACTTGATTATCAACTTGTTCCTGATCTGAATAATTGGTTACCAAAAATGTTTGCAAATCCAAATACATTCCAATTCGTAAAAATTGAATATGATGATAAATATAATTTAAAAAAAATAATTATTACACCATTAACCTAAAAAATATGAAGAAAGAAATACCAATCGAACTAAAACGACATTCTCTGGCCCATGTTATGGCAGCGGCGGTCGCCAATCTTTATCCGGGAGCCAAATTTGGAGTGGGACCGGTTATTGAAAACGGTTTTTATTATGATATTGACCTGCCTGCTCAGCTGGTTCCGGATGATCTGAAAAAAATAGAAAAGGAAATGATCCGGCTGATTAACCAGAAACAGGCTTTTATCCTGGAAGAATTTCCGATTAAAAAAGCGGTAGAATTTTTTTCGGAGCAGAAACAGGACTATAAGGTGGAACTTTTAAATGACCTGCAGACAAAGGGTACTACCAGAATTTCAAAAGATGAGGCGCAGGATCTGGACCCGCAGAAGAAAGACAAAGTGACGATCTACAAGACCGGTGATTTTACCGACCTTTGTCGTGGGCCACACGTTGAAACCACGGAGCAACTGCAAAACTGTGCCTTTTCCCTGGACCGCATCGCCGGCGCTTATTGGCGCGGGGACGAAAAGAACAAACAGCTGACCAGAATTTACGGCTTGGCTTTCAACAGTAAGAAAGAGCTTTCAGAGTACAAGCACAATCTGGAACTGGCCAAGGAAAGAGACCACCGGAAAATCGGCAAAGAACTAGGACTCTTCCATATCGCAGCCGAAGTCGGAGCGGGCTTGCCACTCTGGACCCCGAAAGGTACGACGATCCGCAGAGAACTGGAGAAATTCCTGACCGAACTGCAGGAAAAGGACGGTTATGACCAGGTAATTACCCCGCATATCGGCAAGATTGATCTGTATAAAACATCCGGCCACTGGCAGAATTACCGTGAAAATATCTATGCGCCGATGAATATCGACGGCGAAGAGTTTGTGCTGAAACCGATGAACTGCCCCCACCACATTCACATCTATTCGTCTCAGATGCGCAGTTATCGTGACTTACCGATTCGCCTGTCAGAATTCGGTACTGTTTACCGCTACGAACAATCCGGCGAGCTGACCGGACTGGTCCGGGCGCGCGGATTTACGATTGATGATGCTCATATTTTCTGCCGAACGGACCAAATTAAGGAAGAATTTTCCAATGTGATTGAACTGATTAAAACGGTCTTTTCCACCCTGAAGTTTAAAGACTTTGAAGCACGCATCGGCCTTCGGGATCCGAAATCCAGCAAATACGTCGGCTCTGATGAGCTGTGGGAGCGGGCGGAAAAGGAAATCGAGGAAGTGGTTAAATCAAAGAAAGTTAAATATATCAAACAGGAGGGCGAAGCAGCTTTCTACGGACCGAAACTTGATTTTGTGGTCAGAGATGTGATCAACAGAGAATGGCAACTGGGAACGATCCAGGTGGACTACAATCTCCCGGAAAGATTCAAACTGGAATATAAAGGTGCGGATGACAAAGACCACCGGCCGGTGATGATCCACCGCGCGCCGTTCGGTTCCATGGAACGATTCGTCGGAATTATGATTGAGCATTTCGGCGGAGCTTTCCCGACTTGGCTGTCCCCTACTCAAGTATATGTAATTCCGGTCGGCAAAGATCATTTCAAGTTTGCAGGGGATCTAGCCAAATCGCTGAAAGCGCAGGGCATCCGCACGGAAGTTGATTTGAACCGGGAAACTGTCGGCTACAAAATCCGCAAAGCGGAAAAACTGAAAGTATCCTACATGCTGGTCATCGGCGACAAGGAAGTAAAGGATAAAGATCTGACTGTCCGGACCAGGGGTTCTAAAGATACAAAGAAAATGACCCAGGAAGAATTTGTGGAAAAGATTCAAAAAGAAATTAAAGAACGGAAATAGTCCTGCATGCCGAAATATTACAACCACATCCTGGGCTGCCAGATGAACAAGCTGGACGCGGAGAAAATGGACGCTCTGCTTGAGCAGATGGGATTTACGCCGACGGACAATGAATCAGAAGCAGATTTGATTAATGTTTTGGCGTGCTCTGTAAGACAATCAGCAATAAACAGGATTGACGGTAAATTAAAAACTTGGAATAAACTGCGGAAAGAAAAACCGCTCACTACCCTCCTAACTGGATGTGTCTTACCGAAGGATAAAAAAGGACTCGGCAAGCAGTTTGATATTCTTCTGGACATGTCGCAAATGCACACACTCCCGCAGGTTCTCAAAAAACGCATGCAGGATATTGAGGATATAAATCCGGCAAGCGACTATTTCAAACTGCCGACCAAACACAAATCCCATTTCCAGGCTTTTGTCACCATCCAGAACGGATGTAACAAATTCTGCCGTTACTGTGCCGTCCCCTATACCAGAGGCCGGGAAGTTTCACGTCCCGCAAGCCAAATCATTACCGAGGTGCGTGATTTAGTTAACAGCGGTTACAAAGAAGTAACCCTGCTCGGACAGACCGTCAATTCGTATATCAACCCGGAAAAAGGAACAGTAAAGTCATTTGCTGATCTGCTTACAGAACTTGGGCAGATTAAAGGCGATTTCTGGATCCGCTTCATATCCCCTTACCCAACTGATTTTTCCGATGAACTGATCGATGTAATAGCTCGCGACAAAAAAATCTGTCCGCACATGCACATCCCCGTTCAGGCCGGCAGTAACAACATGCTGAAAAAAATGCTCCGGAAATATACCCGCGAAGAATACCTGGATCTTATCAAAAGGATCAGAACTAAAATGCCCGACGTTGCAATCACTACGGATATCATCGTCGGGTTCTGCGATGAAACAGAAGAAAATTTCCAAGACACACTGGATCTATATGAAAAAGTAAAATTTGATATGGCCTATCTGGCGCAGTATTCCAAACGACCGGGTACGCAGGCGACAAAACTTTTTAAAGATAATATTCCGCAAAATGTTAAAAAGCGACGGGAAGTGAAGCTGAACGAGTATGTAAAAAAATATGCACTTTTGAATAATCAGAAATTACTGAATAAAACTGTAATGGTTTTGCCGGAGAATATTAGAAAAGGTTTGTTGTTCGGAAAAACGGACACCAACAAACCAATCCAGATAAAAAACGGCACAAAAGATCTGATCGGAAAGTTTACAGAAGTTAAAGTAACGAAAGTTAATCCCTGGAGTCTGGAAGGCAGTTTAAAAAAATAAGCCTTGTCCAGCCGGGAGCAAAGCTTAACGATTGAAAAGTGAGAACAGGTGGTAAGACATGAGAGCTGTGGTCAGAACACCGACCATGTTCCCTGTGAAAATGAGCAGGAACGCGCGCGGCAGTTTCAGAAGCCGCGCAGTGATGATGGAGACCGTGACTGCGTACGGCAGGAGCGGGATGGCGACCAGGATGAAGATCACGACGCTGGGGTACCGGCTGTTCACAATGTAACCAGTCAGCATGTCGCGAAATCTCTGCAGACCAGCGTTGATTGCGACAAGTCGTAGCTCCATCTGTTGTGAACGGCCATTGGCGCCGTTCTGCCGGAGGACGCGCTTGGTAAGCACGATTATCTGCTCGCCCAGCCACAGGAGCATCTCGGGGAAGTAGAACATCAGCGACATGCCGATGCTCGAGCCGATGAGCAGTGTGAAGAACCCCCTCCAGAAGCCATACCCGGCTAGAAAGACGGCGAAGGCCGTTACCTCTTCCTGCCAGATGGCTGACCAGACGAAGAATAGCTCGTCCAGCAAGAAAACCATGCAATGACCTCCTGTCAGAGTGAATCCAAAGGCACGGTCGAAGTATCATAATTTAACATAAACTTATTTAGAGGTCAATGAAAAAAATCGTCGTCATCCTAGGACCAACCGCCGCCGGTAAAACCGGCATGTCTTTAGCCTTGGCGAAGAAATTTAACGGATATATAATCTCTGCCGACTCCCGCCAGGTTTACCGCGGTATGGATATCGGCACCGGAAAATTAACCAAAGACAAATGGCAGGGCATTACTCACCGGATGATTGACATTATGGACCCGGATCAGGAATTCAGTCTGGCGCAGTTTCAGAAAACAGTCTTCGCCATCATCAACGAAGAAAAAGAAAAACTACCCTTCCTGGTCGGCGGTACCGGCCTCTACATCCAGTCCATCGTGGATAATCTGGACATCCCCAAAGGAGGAGTCGATAAAGTTTTACGTAACAAATTGGAAGAAAAGACCGCCGAAGAGCTGTTCAAGATGCTGATTCAGCTGGACTATAAATCGGCACAGGAAATAGATATTAATAATAAACGCCGGCTGATCCGGGCAATAGAAGTTTTCAAAATATCCGGCGAGAAGTATTCGGAACTAAAGGGGAAAAAATCACCGAACTTAGATGCCCTGCAAATCGGCATCAAATTATCCCGGGAAGAAATGTATGACCGCATCGACCGCCGAGTGGATGAGATGATTCAAGAGGGCTTGGTAGATGAGGTGAAAGCACTGGGCGAGCAATACGGCTGGGAGATCCCTGCAATGTCCGCGATCGGCTACAAACAGCTTTCCGCCTATTTTAAGCATGAGCTGTCACTTGATGATGCGATAGCCAGTATTAAGAACGACTCCCATCATTACGCCAAACGGCAAATGACATGGTTCAAGCGCGACGGTCGGATAAAATGGGTTAAAAGCACCCAAGAGGCGGAAGCACTAGTTGCTGATTTTCTGGGATAATCCCCTCACACCAATACAGATAGCAGTAACCATTGCGAGTCCTACGAATGTAGGATGAAGCAATCCCGTTACTCTTTGAAATAAGTGAATTAATTCCGGGGGTCTTATCCTGATTCTCTCTATCATCCTTCATGTGGCCCCGGCCCCCAGGTTTTATGGTTATTTTGCTATTATTTCCTCAACAAAAAAGAGCTTGATAATTGGCTAATATGGGCGTAGGATTGTTATATATATAAGCATTATTTAAACTATATGAAAAATATTGAAGAATTAATAAAACAAGTAATTGCTTTCAGGGATGCCCGAGATTGGAAACAATTTCACAATCCAAAAGACGTCGCATTATCGCTTATGCTTGAGGCAGGAGAAGTTATGGAACATTTCCAATGGAAGAATGATGAAGAGATAAAAAAATATATTGATACAAACAAATCGGATATTGGAGAAGAGTTGGCGGATGTTTTATACTGGGTGCTATTAATGAGTAATGATTTGAATATTGATATTGAAGAAGCGCTTGAGAAAAAGATTAAAAAGAATGAAGAAAAGTATCCAATTGACAAAGCAAAGGGTAAACACACAAAATATACAAATTTGTAATATGAATTTAAGTTCAGCTATAAGCACAAAACAATTATTTAGATTTACAGGTCCACCTGAGCATTGGCTGACTGCTTTTAAGTACATGACATGGGGATTGGAATCACATTTAAAGGAAAGATGGGGGAAAATACAGACTGGTGATATCTTTTTTATCCATAGTACTGGCTCAAATAACTCTGCATTTCGAAATGCAAAATCCGGGATTATAGGAATAGGGGTCGTTGGGTTTCATTTTTCAATTAAAGATAATTATTTATGGCATTACGAAGTTAAACATAATGAAAATAGATGGCCATTATTAGTTCCACTAACAGAAATATATTTATTTGGTGAAATACCCGATCCAGCAACTTGGGAATCCCCTAATCCAAATAATAATGAACAGACAGCTCATTTAATTGATAAACTGGTTGAAAACTCAATACCAGTATCGGAAATAGAAGGCTTCCCACGAATGGGTAGTTTCTCAAAAGTTTCACCAGAGGTTGCGAAACAAATATTATTCAGACAGAGATCATTATATTTATATTCTGGACACTCAACAAGAGGAAATATTATACAGGATAAGCCATCTGATTTTTATGAAGTACATAATGCGACTGAGACACTGCGTCACGCAGCGTCATTAAGGTTTATAAATGAAATTAATGAAAGAATTATCACTAAGCCACATTCTATAATAACAAGAGATAATGAGATTCTTGCGAGGGCAGAATCATCCCACTATTCAGTTTTGCAAAATCTAATCGATATTTTTAGAAAAAAAGGATATGCAACCTTATCAAATGAATTTGTTGATTTATTTGCACATGATGAAAAACGCTCATTCTTATTTGAAGTAAAAAGTACTGAAAATAGAAATTTTAGATCACAGGCAAGGAAAGCAATTGTTCAATTATATGAATATGACTATTTTGAGATTAACAAATTTAAAAAAGAAAAAAATCTTAAATTCAGTGATCAATACAAAATACTTACACCTTCTCGTGAACCGCGTGATGATAAATACATACAGTTTATTAATTCGCTAGATCTTGGTATTGCAACTGTAAATGATGGGGTGCTCAAGCCAATTGGAAAGGATTTGGGATTCTCCCAAATTTAGTATAATTTAATAATATTTTAATGAATATAATTCTTGATTCAACTGAATTAAAAGATAATTACTATCTTGATACTCCAAGATTCCAAGCATTATTTGCGTATTTAAAAAAAACTAAATCGAAACTATTTATTCCTGACATTGTGATATCTGAAACAATAAAAAACTTCAGTAAAGAAATTGATGACTGTAAAGATATAGAAAAGTCATTGAAAGAATTCAAAAAGAAATTGAAAATATCTACATCAAGCGAAATTACGCTTAAAAATAATGAAGTAACTGGATACAAAAAAAGGTTGCTAAAGATAGTAGAAAATAAGAATATAGAGATTATTGATAATTTAAGCTGTCCTGTACTAGTCCCACAAATTATAAGTAGATCATTAAATAATAAACCTCCTTTCCACTCTACTAAAAAGTATAGTGACATTGGATTTCGAGATTTCATAATATGGGAGGAAGTTAAATTTGCTCGCAATAAATGTAATGATTTATGTTTTATCTCAAATGATAGAAATGCTTTTGGTGATTCAGATGAGTTACATGAAGAATTAAGAAAAGAATCTGATGTTTATTTTTATAATTTATTAGATAAATTTTTAACAGATTATGCTGAAAAGATAGAATTTATTAATGAGCAATACTTATCGCTGATGATTGAGGAGATAGGATTAAATGATATAAATAATCTTGTATACCCTGAAGAATTATTCTTCGCAGTTAATATAGACAGAAATATACAACTTGAAAATATTGTTGATCATGAATACAATGATGTATTTATATGGAATTATTATATATATAAAGCTGATGAAAAGTACTATTACGTGTATGTGAATTGTAGCATTGCAATTAGTATTACCTGTTCAGGTGATTCAATAAATCTTGATAAATCTGTTGATGAAATACTTCCAAGTGTAGTTAAAAATATAAGTATTAAAATAAACAAGAGCACGAAAAAAGTAGACGGTTTTTCTGTTAGTAGATTGATTTGACACAGATTACTACATGATGGTTCCTAAACAGAAATATTGTGTCTGTACAGAGGTTAATTAAGCATCCTCCAAAAGCGGTTTTCTTGATTTCTAGGATAAGTTGGAGTAGTGTTGAAATATAGCTAACTATTGGGCAAATCACAATGAAAAAAGTGCATTATATCCTAAGTATCTTCATATTTGGGTTGTTTTTGTTATTGCCACAATATAATGCAGATGCAAGAAGTGGATGCTGTTCACATCATGATGGGGTATGTGGTTGTGGTTGTTGTGATGGCACGCCATTATCCGCTACATGTGCGCCATATTATCCAGAATGTAATGGAACAGAAGAAGAGGCAGAAACATACACCGCCCCAACACCAATAACCTATGAATTTAATGGTAGGACATATTATTCTTACGCTGATTATTCAAATGCCAAAACTGAGTACGAAAATCAGCAAACGGAAATCAAAAGACTGGAAGAAGAAAAAGAAAATTTACAAAGAGAACTTGATGAGGCTTCTGTACAAACTGATGATCAAGGCGAAGTAAAAGGTGCAGCGACTTTAGCAAATCAGATTACCCCGACAAATTCTGCAAGCACTAATTCGTCAAACAATTCAGGATCATTCACGGATTGGGCTGTAGGCTTAGGAATACTTATTGGGGGCGGAGCATGGATCGCGAAGAAAATTAAAAATTAGATTATCATTATGAATTTACAAAAGAGGGAAAATGACCTTAGGAAAGAAATTACTAAAAGACTAAAGCGCTCCAATAAGAAGTTGTGGCAGAAACTTTCGGCTAATCAACAAAATGCTGTAGTTGAAAAATACATAGCAGCTTTTGATATAGAAAATATCGGATTGCAAAATGCTTTGAATAATATCAAACAAGATAGACAAACGTTGGTATCAGTTACATTTGGATTCGCTCTAGGTATAACTGGTAGTTTACTATTAAATGCTTTGAATGAAGTCATTCATTCTATGAATTGGTATGTTACTATATCACTCTTCATTGTTTTGTTTTTAGTTTTATACTTCGATAGATTAATTAAAAAGTCGAATGTAGAAGAACTTTCGGAATACAAGGTCTTGGAGTATTTACTGGCGCAGTCGGAAAAAGATGAGAAGAAGGATTGCTAGAACGAAAAATAGTTATTATCAATAATTTCTAAATGCGTTGTTTTGGTTATTCTCGATTCTATGATCACGGATTGATATCGATTAGTATACTAATGGAGTTGACAAAACTATATTCTATGTTATTTTGTATATGCTATTAAACACCAAAATAGACAATATTTGCCAATTCACGACGAATCGGTACATTTCAATCTACAAGGTACTAAGTAGCTTAAGTCTCAGAATGCTGACAATAATGTTAATGGTTATAACCATCAGCCTGAATGTTACCAACTCTAAGACTGCATGTAACTTGCTTTATTCTGGAACCGCTAATTGTAGCGCCCAAGCCTCCGGATTGGCGGAACAAGAATTATTATTAACAGCAAAGAACATGGAATGGCGAAAAATAGCGCCGGAAGCCGATAGCATTTTGGCGGATATCGGCGGCCGAGTAAATTTAGCTGCTTATTTAAACACCAAAATAGACAATATTTGCCAATTCACGATGAATCGGTATAATTCAATCTACAAGGTACTAAGTAGCTTAAGTCTCAGAATGCTGACAATAATGTTAATGGTTATAACCATCAGCCTGAATGTTACCAACTCTAAGACTGCACTATATCCTTAAAAGCAGGTTACACTGGTGCAGACCAGCCGGAGAGCTTAGGGGTACTAATTATGAAAAAAACGAATAATCTACTTAAAAAAGTCGCAACTCAAAATAATTTGCGACTTTCTTGGGATTCAATAAAGCATAGAGATAAATCTAAAGGCATTGATAATCAGACAATAGAGGATTTCGAAAATGACTTAAAAAATCAGCTTAATTTTATTAGAAAAGATCTACTTAACAATAAATACAAATTTTTAGCATTAAGAGGCTATCCTTTAAAGAAAGGATCGAAAACTAGAGCTATCAAAATACCCGCAGTTCGTGACAGAGTTGTTCAAAAAGCAATTGAACTTGTAATTTTTGACTATATCAAAGTAAGATATAACATTGATAATCCTGTAAGTTTTGCATACATTAAAAAAAAGCGTGTTAAAGATGCTGTTGATAGAATTGTACTTTATAAAAAACACGGTTATGAATGGGTGTATAATGCAGATATTAGAAAATTTTTTGATACTATAGATGTCTCTAATCTACTAAATAATTATGTTTTTCCTTGTTTACCTGATAAATCAATAAATAAGTTGATTGAAGGTGCATTGATTAATGAGATAGGTAACAAGAATGATCTTATTTTAATTGGAGAATATGATAATTTCGTGACAAAAGAGGGCGGAATACCTCAAGGAGGGATACTTTCACCATTATTTGCAAACATTTATTTATACCCACTAGATGAGATAATGATAAAACATAATTATAAAATGGTACGTTATGCAGACGATTTTATTATTATGTGCAAGACAAAAGAAGAGGCAGTAAAAATGCATAAAGTTGCTAAAGAAATTATTGAGAACAAACTACGACTTAAATTACATCCATTATCAATAAGTAAACCAAAGGATAATAACAAGTATTGCACTATAGAGAGAAGTGATTTTGAATTTCTTGGAATCAAATTCCGAGGCAGTAAAATATATCCTGTGCCAAATGCATTTAAGAAAATTATTAAAGATATAAAAATAGTAAACAGAAATGGTCTATTTAAAACACTCAACTATCTGAAAACTCGAGTTGATAATTGGGGAGCAACATACTATTATACTAATTATGAAAAATCACATTACTCTGTTTTAGACGATAGCCTTCAATCGGTAATAAAGAAAGTATTAAAAAAATATGGACTTAAGCCTACTAATGGTGATGTAACTAAAGATACCCTAGTTAAAATTGGAATGCCGACATTTACAGAAAGTCTTACAAATTATAAGAATATTAATAAAAAAGGTGAGACAAAAAAAGATCCTAGGGATAATGCACTTAAGTCAAAAAGTATCAGGATTGCATCGTCCTACATTCGTAGTACTCGCAATGGTTGCTGATTTCTAATAAACCTAAAAATCTAAAACAAGCCCTGAAACATTCAGAGCCTGTTTTGTTGTAAAGATTATTATCCTATTTCCCCATGAGCCACAAAATGATGGCTTTTTATAATAAAAAATGAGGACCCCGGATGGAATCCTCTTGTGTACAGCTTGTTCCGCTTGGGCGTTCAGTCCTGCTTGACCGCGTCGAACTCGATCTCGATCAGCGCGTCGAAGGGCAGCGCGCTCACGGCGTAGGCCTTGCGACGGGGCATGATCTCCGCGGACCGGAAGAACAGATTCCAGCTCGTGTTGACGAGACCGTAGCCCGACATGTCGCCGGCCAGCAGGATCGTGGCGCTGAAGACATCGTCGGGGTACAGTTCGCAGACGCCCAGCATGCTATCCATCTTGGTGAAGATCTCCTCGATCTGCTCTTCGAGATCACCGACGACCCTGCCGTCGACGACCCGGCCGACCGTGCCGGAGAAGTGGAAGTGGTTGCCGATCTGCACGCAGGTCGAAAACGGCTGACCGACACTCTCCATCGCGAGGATCCCCGCGGGCTTCTGTTTCTTGGGCATTGTAACCTCCCGGATTGCGGACACAGCAAATGCCTGCAAATACAGGCGCGAACGGTTAGCAATATTATAATACCGACTAAAATGTGTCAACTGCATTTTGGCCACATTCAGATTGCTTTACCTGAATCGTAATGTTAAGATAATGTTGTGCAAATAATTGCTGAAATTAAATAACTATCTAATACAATAATTCATAACAATCTTCTATGAAAACACTGGACATGAACCCGAGTCTTGATATTAGTGAGTCAACCGATACTCATGATACTATCCCCTCTCTGGATTTTATCAAATCACAAACCGCATCGATTAACGGCAAAATCCTGTTGGTCGGTCTATCTATCGAGCAGGCCGAAGCGATCAAACAACTGGCAGAGGAAAATGGTCTGGAGATAACCGACACCGAGCTTAGTGATGAAGAGTTCGACAGATTATCATCAATAAGATTTCCAAATGTTACCAAGGGATCAAAGACACTTTATCTCAATCGCAACTCAGATTGCTTGCTGGAGCTATATCGTCTATTAACATAAAAACAGTACCCATTGAAAGGAATTCCGTTATTATTCTGCCATGCTGAACTAGTTTCAGCATCTCCGGTTCCATAGCAATAATGGATTCTGAAACAAGTTCAGAATGGCAATAACATAGGAACGGGATTGCCGTAAATTACCCTTGGGTTTACCACCCCTCCGGAACATGATTTTAAAATAGTAACAATAATCTGCTCCCCTCCTTGATAAGGAGGGGAAGGACGTGTCGGGTTCTTAGATTGAGAAATAATTTCCGGGGGAGGTTTTTTGGACACCGACATCGGAGGCGATCCGAGAATCCATTACTTTTTGTGGGTCTCCGAATTACACACTTAAACAAAAAACAAGCCCTGAAATATTCAGAGCCTGTTTTGTGAAATAAGGTTTTTATCTATTTCCCCATGAGCCACAAAATGATGGCTTTTTGAATATGCATCCTGTTTTCCGCCTGATCAAAAATTATGGAGTTGGGATGATCAATAGCGTCACGTGATATCTCATAGCCGACATGGCACGGCATACAGTGCATAATTCCGACCTTGGGGCTGTATTTATCCACGATTCCGGCATTGAGCTGGAACGGCTTGAATTCTTCTATTCTCTTCTCATATTCCGCTTGAAATTCCGGCTTCACTTTGCCGTCTTCAAAAAATTCCATATCCATCCAGGTGTCGGTGTGAACGTAATCCGTATCTTTCATTGCTTCTTCCATATCCACAGTTTTGTGTACCTTCCCGGTTGCTTCTGCCATTTGGTTTAGCTCTTCATCAACGCTGATTTCGTGTACCTTTGGTGCCGCCAGATAGATATCGATCCCCAGTTTGGCGCAGACCAGTTTCAGTGTGTTGCTGACATTGTTTTCAATGCCGAGCCAAGTTACTTTTTTGATATTTTCAATTCCCCCGCTGTGTTCCACCATGGTCAAGAGATCTCCCAGTGACTGGCAAGGATGGTATTTCTCGGAACAGGCATCGATGACCGGAATTTTGTTGAGGGATGCGGCAATATTTACGTCATTAAAGGATTTTGCCCGGAACATCAGCACATCACCAAAACGCATCACCGCCTGGATCTCGTCTTTATAATCGGTTAATGCGAACTGAGATGTCCGGCTGTCCAAAAATATCGCATGTCCGCCCAGCTGAGTCATGCCGGCTTCAAAGGATAGACGTGTGCGGGTGGATGTCTTCTGGAACAGCATGATTAGTGTTTTGTTTTTCAAAACATCCCCGTATCTTTCCGGATTGGCTTTGATCTCCTGCGCCTTGCGGATTATTTCCAGGATATCCTCTTTGGAATAGTCTTTTAGAGTAAGACAGTGTCTCATTTGGGTTTGGTAATTAGTAAGTTAGTAATTGGTAATTTGTAATTCGTAAGTGGTATTTATATGTAACCATTGCGCCCGGGCATTTACTCCGTAAATGCATCGGACTAGTTTCTATCCAATTCTTTTCAAATATGCGTCCCACGCGACTTGTCTGTACTCCTTGGCTTCCGCAACCGGATCGTCCGCGCCGTAAATCCCCCGTCCGACAATGATGATATCAGAACCGGCGGTTATTACATCGGATGGTGTGGTGTATTGCTGTTTCAGCGCATCATCCCCGCCACCCAGTTTAACACCCGGAGTCATTATAATAAACTCTTCACTGTTTAGTCCAGTCAGTTTGCTCAGTTCTTTCACATCTCCCCCGTTCCCGATAAATCCGATCACAAAATCAGCGTACTCGCGCGCCATCCTTACCGCCTTTTCGGTATATTCGTCCGTCGCCAGATTTCCTTTGGAACTCATCTGTGCCAGCAGGATTAATGCCCGCTCCTTTCCGCTTGCCTCAGCCACTTCCTTTAGCCCTTCAATAATTCCGGGACCCGGGACAATATGCGCATTTACCATATCAGACCATTCCACTATTTTATACATCCCCCCGCCATACTGCATTTTGACTGTATTGCCGATATCAGCGAATTTCCGGTCCTCAAAGATTAAAAAATTGTGCTTTTTAGCGAGGTTTGATAATTCTGTGATAAATCCCTCGTTAAAACCCTCAATGATGTCTATATGCGTTTTTAACAGGCAAAGCTCCGGTCCGATAGTGTCCGCCAGTTTTAAAACCAAATCGGCCTCCGGCTCATCCACCGCCAGCGCGAGGTTGGTTTGTTTCTGCCCCATGAGCTGGAGTAATTTTACAGCCACCGGGTTTTTCGCTTTTTCTGCCCTTTGAAGGTATGTTTGATTTTGTTTATTCATAGTGTGATATTAATTATTCCGGTTGGTCTTTTGGTGCCCTGTCTTTCATTTTGGCAAAAGTCATGTTATTAAGTTCCTCTGGTGTAAGATCAGGAACTTTAAGTGCATAATAATCCGCATCCGACATACCGGCCAAATCTTCCGGCTGATAACCCAGCGCATTGGCAAGCGCTATAACCTGTTCTTCACTTCCCGCTTCAATCTCCGCCCAAGGCGCTCCAATCGGACCCTCGTTTAATTCAACCTTACATCCGTCTAATCCGTATGTTGTCCGGTATTTTTCCTTATCAGCCAAATGCGAATACCTCATTGATGCCAATAATTGATTCAGCGAATTTTCATCAATCAATTCCACCTCGGTTTCCATCCGATTATCCACTGTCTGTGCTTTATTTCTTTTTTCCTTGATTGTCAGGACTGTCGTATCATTTTCTTTTCTTAAACGCACCATACGGACAGGAGCGCCTGCACGTGTACGAATCATCATAACTCCACTCTCATCCGGCTCAGAGACAATATCTACTCCCAACAGCTCCAGAACATTCTGTAAATCGGTCGGGTCTTTAACCTCGGCGGTATTAAAAGGAAGGTCGGTACTATCCACTTGTTTATCTTTTTCCCGCTTAAAACTGCGGTCCTGTAAAAGACGCCTGCCATCAACAAGTACAGCGCCCAGATCCAATAGGCGTTTTTTAAATTCTTCCGGATCACCTAAATTTACAATTTTTGTTTCTATTTCCCTCGGCATCTCCGCTGACTGCTCGCGATCTTGATCATTCGGAAATGATGGTTCGCTGTTCATATTTTTTGATAAATTATTACCGCTATTTTACTGAGAAACACCATACCTGGCAAGGTATTCTTCCATTCTATCTTTAGTTGCGTCATCCAGGTAAATTTGCCCGTCAATTTTCTGGTTGTGTAGAACGTCAATTACCTCTCTGACTGTCACAATTGCTTTTACCGGAATATCGAATGATTTTTCAAATTCCAAAAGCGCATCATTGCCGTCATTGTCTTTTTCCTGGCGGTTGAATGCAATAACCAGTCCCGCGAAACTGACATTTTCAAATTTTTCTTTGATTATATTTACAGCATCTTCCTTGGTCTTTCCGGTTGTCATTACATCATCAATCAAAATAATCTTTTGCCCAGGTGTAGGTTCATAACCGACAAACGCACTTTTATCGCCGTAATCTTTTACCTCTTTCCGATCAAAAAGGTATCCTTTATCCATGCCGAAATCTTTAGCCAGCGCCATGGACGTGGCGACTGCCAGCGGGATTCCTTTGTAGGCTGGTCCGAAGATCACGTCAAAATCCACCACTTCCTCACGGATCAGCGCAGCATAGAAATATCCCAGTTTATAAATAGACGATCCGGTATTAAAATTGCCGGTAGTGAAAAAATACGGTGAAATTCGTCCGCTTTTTAAGGTAAATTCGCCAAACTTCAAAGCTTCTGATCGCACTAGAAATTCTATAAAATCTTTCTTATAACTCATAATTTATCTCCTTACCTTTAAATTGTTCGTTAATTTCCAAAGAATTGTAAACGATATTTCCACCGACCATCGTCGCGACCGGCCAGCCGGTCAGGATCTTCCCGGCAAACGGGGTCCAGGCGCATTTGGACTCCATTTCTTCATTGATCACTTCTTTTTCCATCTGCATATCTACTAAAACCAAATCCGCATCATACCCTTCTTCAATTTTTCCTTTATGCTTAATTTTAAATATTCGAGCGGGATTTTCGCAGGTTAATTGAATTACTTTTTTTAAATCAATTCTGCCTTTACTCACCTCGTTCAGTAGTAATGGTAACATAGTTTCCACCCCCGGAACACCGGCCGGCGCCTGCCAATAGGGCTGTTCTTTTTCTTCTCTAGTATGTGGCGCGTGATCGGTAGCGATGGTATCAACTGTGCCGTCGAAAAGCCCGCGCCACAGTGCCAATCGATCCGACTCCGGTCTGAGCGGCGGGTTCATTTTCACCCAGTTACCTTGTTTGCCGTATTCACTGCTGTTCAAGAATAAATGGTGTGGTGCGACTTCGCAGGTGACGGGCAGGCCTTTGGCTTTGGCTGATTTGATCAGTTTCAATTCGCCCGCCGTACTGACGTGGCAAAAATGCACGCGCGCTTTGGTCCGTTCAACAATGGCTAAGATATTTTTGACTGCTAGTATTGCAGCTTCCGGCGCCCTAACCTTGGTATGGATCATCGGGTCATCCGTCCCGCTGTATTCTTTGTTCTTTTCCTGAATAAAAGCTTCATCTTCAGCGTGGACGAGAAACAGTCTTTTGCTTCCTTCAAATATTTTTTCCACATCGGCCATTTTGTCCACCAAGAGATCACCGGTAGATGAGCCGAAATATATTTTTACTGCGGCAATATTTTCAGCGGAATTAATAAAATCCAGATTGCCGGTTGTGGCTCCAATATGAAAACCGTAATTAATCACGCTTTTTTCTGCTTTTGCTCTTTTTAATCGTAAAGACGCTTCGTCAATAATCGGCGGGTTGTTGTTCGGCATATCCAGAACTGTAGTGACGCCCCCTTTGACCGCCGCGCGCGATCCGGTGAGCCAGTCTTCTTTATGTTCTGCACCCGGTTCACGAAAATGTACATGACCGTCAATCAAACCGGGAAGTAAAACAAGACCGGAACAGTCGATTATTTCCCCTTCCGCACCTTTGCCAATTTTACTTATAATGCCATCTGAGATATGAACATCCGTCTCTGCCGATTCCAAAATGCAATTCTTCAGCGTAATATTCATACTAAAAATCCTTTTTCACTCCGGATCCATTCCGGTGAAATTTTCCAAACTCTGAAATCAACCTCGCTCTTTCCGAATCAACCACCGGACCTTTTACACACATCGGCTCACCAGTACCGTCCACAGAGCAGGCACCACAAACACCCATACCGCATTTCATATAGCGTTCAATGCTGATCTGACAATTAATATTGGATATTTCACAAAAATCGAACACCGCCTTCTCCATCAATTCCGGTCCGCAGGTATAAACCAGATCGATTTTCTCCTTGGCTATAATTTCCTGCAAGGGAACTGTAACCATACCTTCAATACCAAATGATCCGTCATTGGTTGTTGTATAAATTTTTGCCTTTAAACTGTTAATGCGATCCTGAAACAACAGCAGGTCTTTTGACCTGGCGCCGTTGATAAAATGGATTTCAACGCCGTCTTTAACCAGTTCTTCCGCCATGTTTAATAATGGTGCTACGCCGTATCCACCGCCAACCATTACTACTTTTTTGGCCCCGGCCTCTTTCCAGAAACCATGACCATATGGCCCGCGGATTCCAACACGGTCCCCGACTTTCAGTTTAAAAAGCTCTTCAGTAAACGGACCAACCTTTGCAATTGCCAGACCCAGTTCATCACCGGTGTCGTACGCAATGCTGAAAGGCTTCTCATCCAGTCCCGGAATCCAAAGCATAACAAACTGGCCAGCCTGCGAATTCAAAGCATGTTTAAAATAAAATGTGTCTACATTCTCGTTTTCTTTTTCGCGCCTGACAATCGGCATCATTAACGGTTTATCCAGCTTATTGATCCAATGATTCATTATATTACCAATTACTAATTACAAATTACGAATTACCACTTACCGATTACGAATTACTTCTTATGTGCCAGCCCGATTATTTCATTAATTGATTCAAAACCCTCCGCTTGCATATATTCCATAATCTCATCACAAATCAGTTTGAATACTTCCGCTCCGCGATAGTACACCGCCGTTCCAATTTGTACTGCGGATGCACCCAGCATCATCATTTCAATCGCATCTCTTCCTGTTGTGACTCCACCAATACCGATCACCGGAATTTTTACAGACTGATAAATATCAGAAACGCACCGCGCCGCAATCGGCCTCAGTGCCGGACCGGTGACACCACCCATGCCGAAATGTAAGATAGGTTTTTTGGCATAGATATCCAGGTGAATCCCGGGACCCATAGAATTGACTGCGGAGATTGCGTCCGCACCGCCCGCTTCCGCCGCCTTTGCTACTTCTCCGATTGGCTGACTTTCCGGTGAAACTTTAATAAATAAAGGGAGCTTGGTTTTTTCCCTGATTCTGCGTGTAATCTCTTCGGTTGCTTTCGGTGTTCCCTGCCCGGCCATTGTTCCGTAACCCGGAGTGTGGGGACAAGATAAAACCGCTTCTACCGCCGAAAATTCGTCAGTCAGAAAATTCTCCGCCATGTAAGCAAACTCATCCGCGTCTTTGCCAATGATACTAGCAATAACCGGCACTTCTAAATCTTTAAGCTTAACAAATTCTTCTTTTGCCTTTTCCAGTCCCGGATTGGAATATCCTACCGCGTTCATAAATCCGCCTTCAATCGCGTGCATGTTCGGTGCATCGTGCCCTTTGCGCTCTTCCCGGCTGATGGACTTGATCACACAACCGCCCGCGCCGTTCTGAAAAACGTACTTTAACGAATCCCGGGTAACACCAAGAATCCCCGACGCTAGAATTGTCGGATTACTAAATTTAATTCCCGCTAAATTGATGGAAATATCAGGCATAAATCAGGCAAGTGTTATTTCATCTATCCCAAACGTCCGCTCGCAAAAGAAACAGTACAATTCAATCGGCTTTTCCTTGACTAGCGTGAATTTTGTTACCACCGGTTCGTGGTTGGTGACACAATTCGGATTACCGCATTTTATTATCCCGTTTATTTGTTCCGGGATTTTGATTGGAATCTTTTTTGCAACTTCAAAATTCCGGATGATATTAATCGTAGCATTTGGCGCAACGATTGCCAATCTGCTAACTTCCTCCGGTGTGAGTTCTCTGTTTTCAATTTTCACCACATCCTTTTTCTTGTTCCTTTTGCTGTTGAAATGCATACCCAGGGTAACAATGTCCTGGTCATTAGCAACTCCCAGCAGATTAATCACATCCATACCCTTTCCCGAAGGGATGTGGTCAATTGCTGTACCGTCTTTGATTGCGTAAACTTTATAGGCGCGCATAGTTTATTTTCCTAAGGTTAAGGCTAAAAGTGCTTCGCGTACCCAAAGGCCGTTGGAAGCTTGCTGAAAGTAGTAAGCGTAAGGAGTATCATCCACTTCATAATTAATCTCATTCACTCTCGGCAGCGGGTGCAGGATCCGGAAATTCTTTTTTACCTTTTTCAGCAGTTCATTATTGATGATGTAAACATCCTTCACTTCTTCGTATTCCATCGCGTCCGCAAATCTTTCTTTCTGGATACGAGTCGCGTAGAAAATATCCATTTTCGGCATCAGCCCCTCCGGCCGGGTATGTTCGGAGTATTTAGTTTTATTCTCTTTAATCTCATTTAATACATGCTT
Organism: Patescibacteria group bacterium; assembly: GCA_041664365.1. Classification (NCBI taxonomy): domain Bacteria; species Patescibacteria group bacterium. Next base: position 50,133 of record JBAYKW010000001.1, on the reverse strand, counting down.
TGGCATTTTTAGGGATTCCGGTGAGATAAAGTACAGCCGGCAGTTGAACAGCGACAGCGCATACGCCAGAGAGTGAACTGTGCGTCCGTATTTCAGATCTCCGACCATCGCCACATTTAAGCCATTCAGTTTTTTTTGCGTTTCCAGTATGGAAAACAGATCCAGGAAAGTCTGGGTCGGATGCTGATTGGCACCGTCACCGCCGTTTAAAATCGGATTATTCGAAACATCCGCTGCCAGACGTGCCGCGCCTTCCAGTGAATGGCGCATGACGATAACGTCGCAGTACTTTTCCACGATCCGGATAGAGTCAGATAGCGACTCGCCCTTCGCGGAAGAACTGGTTTTCGCGTCAGCCAGAGTTATGACGGAACCCCCCAGCCGCTGCATCGCGGATTCAAACGAGAAGCGGGTTCTGGTAGACGGCTCAAAAAACAAACTGGCCATGATTTTTCCTTTGAGCAGGTCGGTCTTTGGTGAGCTTTTAAATTCTTTGGCTTTTTTCAGTACATGGAGGATTTCCTGCTTGGAAAAATCCCTGATTGAGATAACGTCCCTGTTTTTGAAGTTGATTTTGTTCATATTGTTTCCTTAGGATAAAAAAAATCCCTTTTTCAGGGAATAAATCACCGCGCAATATATTTTCGGAACAAATTGTCGGTGTGGTTGTTAATCATTTCAATCGCAGTGTATCAGTTATCAAACCGCCTGTAAACCCCCATCTAATACCGAGTTTTCCACAGTTTTTTTCTATTCAAAACTGACCCATAATCTTTTTCAGCATTTCGGTGGCTACTTTCGGATTGACCTTCCCTTTAGTTTCCTTCATTACTAATCCTACTAAAAACTGCAGTACCTTATCATTTCCTGATTTAAAATCAATAACAGCTTTTTCATTTGTTTCAACAATTTTTTTCACAATCAGCTCAATCTCTGATGAATCATTCATCTGCTTCAAATTCTTTTCTTCAACAACCTGAGAAGGATCGGAACCTTTTTCAAACATTATCCTCAGAACTTGTTGCGCGGCACTGCTGTTTATTTCTTCCATATAAACCATCTTAACCAGTTCGGCCATATTCTCCGGTGTTACTTTGATTTTTTCAGGTTCAATTTGGCTTTCTTTAATCAGCATGAAAAGTTCTGTAGTGATCCAGTTAACTGTCATCTTCACCAGTTTCTTTTTCGTCTCCTCATCCAATTCAGATTTGTCTTCCTGGCTCGCTACCCATGCTTTAAGTTCAGTAATTGTGTTTTCAAAAAAGTCAGCAACTGTCCGGGAATAAGTCAGAGTAACCGCCTGAGAATAGGTCGTGCCCAATTCCAAATGGAACCTTTTTCTTTTTTCATCCGGCAGTTCCGGCAATTTTGTTTCAATACTTCTGACATATTCCTCAGTAAAATGAAGTGGCGCCAAATCCGGCTCGGGGAAATACCGGTAGTCATGTTCTTCCTCTTTACTGCGCTCTTCTTTGGTAATCCCCTGGTCGTCCAGCCAGCGCCTGGTTATCAGCTTATCAGGTGGAGTACCCGCTTCCCATAATTTGGACTGTCTTTCTATTTCAAAGATAAGCGCTCTTTCCACACCACGGAAAGAGTTCATGTTTTTTATTTCCGTCTTTGCATAAAATTTCCTGTCACCTTCCGGCCGGAGAGAAATATTCGCGTCACAGCGCAAATTGCCCTTTTCCATGTCAGCGTCGGATATGTCCAAGTATTCTAAAAGCAGTTTCAAGTCAGCTAAAAATATTCTGGCTTCCGCCGGCGTCCTAATATCCGGTTCTGTGACTATTTCAATAAGTGGCGAACCAGCGCGGTTAAAATCCACCAGACTATAATCCGCATCGTTGGGGTGCATCAACTTTGCCGCGTCCTCCTCCATATGCAGGCGGGTTATCCCGATGCGTTTCCGCTCTTCACCGATGGTAATAATCAAGCGCCCGTCCTCACCGACCGGCTGGTCAAGCTGAGAAATCTGATAGCCTTTCGGCAAGTCAGGGTAAAAATAGTTTTTCCGGTCAAATTTGGAATACTCATTTATCTTGCAGTGTAGCGCCAGTGCAGTGAGCAAGGCATGGTCAGCCGCCTGCTGGTTGGTTACCGGCAGTGTCCCGGGATGTCCCATGCAGATTGAGCAGACATTGGTATTCGGCTTGGCTTGATCGCTGTCATTGGAACATGCGCAAAACATCTTGCTCTTGGTATTGAGCTGTACATGTATTTCCAGACCGATGATTGTTTCCAGTTTCATGGGGTAATTGTATCATATACACACCAATAAGCTCAATAATACCAATTTTCTAATCGTCATTCTGAATTTATTTCAGAATCTCTCATTAATAGATATTGAAATAAATTCAGCATGACACTAATTACACTTTGTTCAATAAAAAAATGCGCTCCCCGGCCAACATATGCATGTTGTACAGAAAACGCATGTCACTTATGTTCAATTCTCACACTCGTGTTACCGAGCGGATTCCAATTCCCTCAGACGCTCCGAGGTCTGCGGGTCAACTTGTTCGAGACGGACTCCCTCCTTGCCGCGTCTTACCGCCGTCACGGTGTACGCCACCTTCGCGGAGGATCCGATGGGATCGTGGATGGTGAAACCGTCAGTGTGCGTTTCCACCCACAATTGCCCGGTCGGACCGTAAGGCGTCACCTGCACATGCGGCTCCTCGGTCTCGGAGATGAGTTCAAAGAACGTGTCATCCAGCGTTACCCGGACAGTGCCGTTCCGCAGTTCGGCGAAACCCTGGTCGGAAACCATGGGCGACGCCGACGTCATGCCGTAGGACTGCACCATGCCGTCCTTGGTGTCAGCGTACTGAGCGATGTCCGGAACATAGAGTGTGGCCGCCATAGTGGATGTGCCGAGCACTTCAAGGTTTCCTTCGAAATACCCTGCCGTGTAGAGTACGTGCGTATCTTCATCTACATTGCGACCATAAACACCAGCACCATCGTGTGAGTGTACCTCGCCCCACACTCCCCGCGTAGCTCCACTGGTGGAGCTGTTGACACCGAACACGCCAGCACCGTAGTTGCTTGCAGATTTGGAATCACCGATGACACCAGCTGACTTGCCAGTTGTTGCATAGCTGACGCCGTAGACTCCTGCAGCAAAGTCCGGAGTAGGTCCATCCCCTCCTTCTCCCCGGATTTCTCCAAGCACTCCGAACACATCGCCGACCGCACCCGTTCTGCTTGAGAGTCCATAGACCCCAGCTGCACTGCCACTCGAACGTTCCGGAGTGTCGGTTGTACTCCTTGCGTTTGATAGAGTCTCCCCGTAAACGCCGAACACGTTACCAGAAGTCGCAGTTTCTTTACCGTAAACAGCTCGCTTGTTGTCTGCTGAACTGCTCTCCTGAACATGAAGCGGGTAACTCGGTGAAGACAGATTGATCCCGACCTTGTCGTTCGTCCAGAGCACCCCACTCCCGATCGTCCAATCACCGTCGTCGAAGCTGTCGGCGATGATGTTCGTGGCGTGAATCGTGCCGTTGACGTCCAGTGTGTAGGCCGGCGAAGTGGTCCCGATGCCGACCTTGCCATTCTGTAAGACAGTTAGAGCTTCAAGTGATGATCCTCCGTTGTAGACATCTAACCCCATTCGATTATCAACTCCAGTTCTAAAACTCCAGTATCCCCCGCTTCCCAAGAAGTTACCACCGGAATTGATAATATCCGATGCCGCAACAGAGCTGTAGATTTGTCCATTTACATCTAATTTTCTTCCTGGTACCGTCGTCCCAATGCCGACATCTCCAGTGTTTGTAACTGTGATTGCCGCTTTGGGGCTACCACCATTATAGACATCCAGGTTGAACCTGTTGGAAGTGTCGGTTCTCAGCCCCCAATATCCGTTACTCCCGGAGAATTCATCATCCAGAGGAGTATTGGACTTCACCTTGCTGGAATAAATCGTTCCAGCCACATCCAGTTCTTGTATCGGACTTGTTGTTCCGATGCCGACGTTACCAGTGAAAGGTTCAATGGTCAAAAGCGGAGCCGGAATCGTCCTTGCCGGGTTACTTGATGCAACGCCAACAATGAACTTTTCTGTACTGCTGATGCCAATGCCCCAGGGAACAATTGACTGCTTAGTAAGTCCAATGTAGCTGTTGTTGGTTGCGACATTCGCCCTCGTAACACCAAGACTGGCATAGTCCTTCGTGTCAGGAGATGCTTCATCAACAACTTGGACAATCCCACGAATATCCAGATTACTTGTGGGATTATTAGTCCCAATCCCAACATTCCCCGTCGGCCGGTACACGTCCGTGCCGTTCGTCTCCCACAGAGACTCGCCACCGCTCGCGTTGAGCGCGACGATCGCAGTATCAGACATGGCTGAACGGAAGGCGTAAGGAACCGTCACGATCTGCTGGCGCGGCTCTAGAGTTTCACCCGCCACGTCGATCTCCAGCCAGAGCGCGGCTCCGGTGAAAATTTCCTTCGGCAGAGGCGTGTTGGAGCCGAGGTATGCATCGAACAAACCGTTCGTGACGGTCAGCGTGTCGGTGTCGCTCCAGAGGAGTGATCCGGCAGTGTTCTGGTCAAAGATGCGGAAAGCAAAGACGAGCTCGCCGGAAGCCGGAGCACCGGCGTTCGTGAGCTGTCCCTGGTATGACACCTGCGCGGGTACGGCAGCAAGTGCCGCGACTGCCACAAGCAGTGCCACCATAAGAATGCCGAATGTCTTCATTCCGTTTCTCCCTTACTTGACCAGCAGGAGTTTCCTGCTGAAGGTTTCGTGGTTTGTCACGAGCCGGACGAAGTAAACGCCCGTCGCAACCTGTAACCCTTGGGTATCAGTACCATCCCACTGGATTTTGTAGAATCCGGGGAGGCAAGAGCCCGTGGTCAGTTCCCGCACTAGAGCGCCGCGCAGGTTGTAGATGCGAAGTGAAACCTGCTCAGGTTCGCTGCCTCCGATGGAGAATGGAATCACCGTAGCTGGGTTGAAGGGATTGGGATAGTTCTGGTCAAGTGAAGTCGACATCGGCACCAGAGGGATATCAACACCGGAAACGACACTGATCTCATTCCAGTAACCGAAGTGGACCAGAAAAACCATCCCGCCTGCCCGACTGGAAACACTCTGGCCAAGTGACGCTTGAAGCGTCCATTGACCGCTTGTGCTAGGTCCGTGCCCTGCACCGACAACTGACCGGGCAAGCACATACTGTGCGCTTGCATCGACAGTCACCAGTAAAAGTAGCACACAACCAAGCATGCAAATCCTCGCAAGTCGGTACATAATCTCCCCTTTCGTCAGAGCCAATTGTCAAAGGGCTATTCCCCAAATCACCAGCCAAAACAATCTCAGCTAGTGATCTAGAAAACCCTCCTCTAAATAAAATAAACGACCTTTAGGCCGCCCAATATTTTCTTACTATGTAATTATACACTAGCGCATATTAGAAATATCTGTCAAGTCGCTCCCACGCCGGGGCTATTTGATCAATCCTGATACTATTTCCCACACCTTTTCATGAATTGCATCGCGGGAAAGCAGTTCGCCATTTTCCACGCATTCCACAATCTGAAAACCGTATTTCTTTGCCGCTTCCAGATAGGTTTTTTCCGCGTTTTCTAGGTGATTCAAATCCTCTTCATGAATATCATGCGTTTTGCCTTTCAAATATTCCCTCGCTTCTTTTTTCGCAACCAGTCCTTGCGCGATTCTGGCCGGGACATAAAGCAGAATTGTAGCATTTGGCCTCGGAATTCCAAGCATGTTATATTCCATGTTATCAAGCCAATCAAAATACTTTTCTCTGTCCTTATCATCTTTGATTTTTCCGCCCTGATGCCCCATATTGGATGATACATACCGGTTGGCGATAACAATCTTTCCATCAATTAGACTTCTGTATAAATCCTTACTGGCAGCATAACGGTCCAAAGCGTAAAAAAGCGAGGCCGTGTGAGGATTAACTTCGTCCGCTTTGCCGAACTCTCCGTTCAAATAATCCTCCACCATCGCGGCGGAACGCTTTCCGTATCTCGGAAAATCCGCGTATTCTTTGCCGATTCCCTCCTGTTCTAAACGCGCCAACAATAAATCCGTCTGGGTCTTTTTACCGGACCCGTCCGTTCCGTCTAAAACAATCAGCTTGCCTTTTAACATTATTTTTCCAGTTCTAAAAATGTAAATTGAAAATTTTCGTGCCTTCCGTTACCTTTCACCGTAACTTTTTCAAATGCGGAATAATCAGGAAAAAAAGTGTCCCCATCATAATCGCCTTTAACGACAGTCAGATACAGTTTATCCGCGAGTGGCAGTGCCTGTTTGTAAATCTCCCCACCACCGATTATAAATATTTCGTCCCCGCCTTCCTGCTTCGATGCAAATTCTATTGCATTTTCCAGAGATGAAGATACGAACCCGCCTTTAGTCGCTTTCAGGTTGCGCGATATGATGATATTTGTACGGTTCGGCAATGGTCTCCCGATCGATTCATGGGTTTTTCGTCCCATAATTATCGGATGTCCTGTTGTAATCTCTTTAAACCTTGCTAGATCTTCCGGAATACTCCATAACAGTTTGCCGTTCCGACCGATGGCGTGGTTTTCGGATAAAGCGCAGATGATATTGATATGAGACTTGGACATAATTTTTATATCAAGATTCAGATATTTTTTTCTTCCCGTCATCCTAAACAGCTATTTGGGCGACAATCCTCGGATGCGGGTCATAATCCTCTAGAGAAAAATCTTCAAACTTAAATTGAAATATATCCTTAACATCCGGATTTATTTTCATCACCGGAAGTTTCTTCGGGGAGCGGGAAAGCTGGAGTTTTACCTGATCCATGTGATTATTATAAATGTGTACATCCCCGAACGTATGGATGAAATCTCCCGACTCAAGTCCGGTCACCTGCGCCATCATCATCGTGAGTAGCGAATATGAGGCAATATTAAAAGGCACGCCTAAAAATACATCGGCACTGCGCTGATAAAGCTGGCAGGATAATCTGCCGTTTACTACGTAAAACTGAAACACGGTATGGCAGAGTGGCGGAGCAGATTTCTTACCTTGAACTAAACTTTGGATATCCGCTACGTTCCACCCGCTGACCAGAATCCTTCTGGAATCCGGATTAGATTTAATCATATCCACCGCGTTCTGAATCTGGTTGATTTTTGTTCCGTCCGGCGCTTCCCAGCGGATCCACTGCTTGCCGTAAACCGGACCTAAGTCTCCCCATTTTTCCGCAAAACTTGTTTCTGATTTTATTTTTTCCACAAATTCGTCCAGCGATTCATTCTGATATTCCGAACTTGCCTTATATGTTTCGTACGGCCATTCATTCCATATTTTTACTCCTCGGTCCACCAGATATTTGATATTCGTATCACCGGTTAGAAACCAAAGCAGTTCGTGAATTATTCCTTTCACAAACATTTTTTTGGTGGTTAAAAGCGGGAACCCGTCCTGTAGATTCACCCGCATTTGATAGCCAAAATGACTGCGCGTTCCCGTTCCGGTGCGGTCGGATTTATCGACACCCTTGTCAACAATCGTTTGTAATAAATCGAGATATTGTTTCATTACTATCTAAAATTCAACTTGATGCTTCTTATTTATAAGGCGAGCAAGCTCGCCACCTACTCCCTAATCCCTAAACCCTAATCTACTTGCCCGTACTTCCAAATCCGCCTTCACCCCTGGGTGATTCAGAGAGTTCATCCACTTCCTCAATTTCCGCTGTTTCAATTTTTTGAATTAAAAGTTGTGCGATTTTATCCCCCTTGTTAATGACAAAATCCTCCTCGCCGGCATTATATAAAACTACTCCGTATTCACCACGATAAGTATATTCAATCACCCCGCCAAAACTAGTGATTCCGTATTTTGAAGCCAGCCCGCTTTTATCCCAGACCAATGCCACGTATCCTTCCGGTAATTCCAGGGCAAACCCGGTTTTAAAATGATGTCTTTTACCCGGCTTTAATGTTATCTCTTCCAAGGAATAAATATCCATTCCAGCATCGCCCGGGTGTGCGTACTTTGGGATCTGCAAATCCGGATGTAGTCGCTTTATTTTTATCTTCATCCGAGCAGATTATCTAATTGTTTATTAAAATCTTCCATCGTTCCGTTATTATCAATAATCACATCTGCTTTTTCAATCATTTCTTGAATATGTACTTCCGCTTCCGCTGCGCTGTCTTTCTGAAATTCCTCCCAAGTTTTTAATTCATCACCAGGATTTTCCGCCCTTTTTACGAGCCGTTCATAACGGGTTTTCGCATCTACCTGCAGGCTGACCAGTTTGAATCCCGGGATCGCTTTCAGATGTTCAATATCCGTCCAACGCCGGACACCGTCAATTACTATCACATCTACTTTGGCTTTTTTCACATCCTCAGCGATTGCTTTCGATAAAATATCCTGGGAAAAGTTTTCTCTCAGCACTTGAGAAATATTCTGCAGGTTTTCCCTGGTCTGCGGTAAATACACCCGGTCCGCCACATCCCGCAGAATAGTCGAAAAACGGAAACTTTCGGCTCCGTATTTTTCGCTCAGATATTTGCAAGCGGTACCTTTTCCGCTTGCGATCAGTCCTGTGAATCCAAGAACTTGTCTGTCCATGTAGATAATCTATTATTTTTTGGTTTTCATTTCCACATCACCCTCATCCGGTTTCATTACTTCTATCTCTTCCGCAAATATTTCCTGCAATTGTTCCTGCCATTCTTTATTTTCCTGATAGACCTCCACTTCAATCCCCGCTTCTTTAAGGAAATCCACTACTTTCGAATTGCGGTATACTTTTCCCATCACAACTTTTTTAATGCCAGCGGCAATAATATATTTTGTGCAATGTATGCAGGGGCTGTATTTCATATACAATATCGACCCTTGAGTATTTGTTCCCGAAATTGTGGCAGCCTGAAGAATAGCATTGTGTTCTCCGTGAATGGTTCTGACGCAGTGCCCCTCTTCCATTAGATGCCCTATATCATCACAGTGCGGCAGACCGGGAGGCGAACCGTTATAGCCGGTGGAAATAATTCTCCGGTCTTTAACCAAAACAGCGCCTTGATAAAGGCGGTCACAAGTACTGCGTGTTCCGATAATTTTTGCAATCGCCATGAAATAATCATCCCACGACGGGCGAACATGTTTTTTGGTTTCTTTTTCCATATTCCTCTCCCTAAAGTTTATGGTTAAAAAGCTACTTTTACGCTTGGTCCCATGGAACTCGCCATATGGACCTGCTTAATGTATGAACCTTTCAGTGACTCCGGTCTGGCTTTTTTAATCGCATCCATCAGTACTTCAAAATTCTCTTTCAGTTTCTGATCATCAAAAGATACCTTGCCGATCATCTGGTGTACATTACCGGAATCATCGGAACGGTACATAGCTTTGCCGGATACTAATTCGGAAATAGTTTTCTTCACATCTTTGGTAATGGTATCGGTTTTAGGGTTTGGCATTAAGCCTTTCTGACCCAGAATTTTGGCAATACTGCCCAAATTTTTCATAATCTGCGGTTCAGCAATAGCAATGTCAAAATCGCATTTTTTGGTGGATTTTATCTCTTTAATCACTGATTCATCGCCGATAATATCCGCACCTGCCTCTTTCGCTTCTTTTTCTTTTTCCGGAGATACAAAAGCTGCAATCCGTAGTTTTTTACCCAAACCATGAGGGATCAAAAAGGTTCCTCTGATCATTTGATCCGCTTTCTTGGTATCGATTCCCAGACTGATGTGCACCTCCACCGAAGAATCAAACTTGGTGGTAGATGTTTCTCTGATAATATTAATCGCTTCCGCTATCGGATAGACCTTAGTTTTGTCGATTTTCTTGCTTGCTTCGATATAACGCTTACTTTTTTTGGTCATTGTATTTCCCTTCGTGGTGCAAACCCCCGGTTTTGCCGAGGTCCCACAAGTTAATTATTATTTATTCTTCTAATTTTTTATGAGATTCCTGTTCCCTGCGCACAGTCCGCCAATGGTACCAGAACAACGGGATACCTAAAAGGATAAACGGTAGATTGCGTGCGGCTTCAGTTTGAGTATTATCAAATGAAGTTTGGGATAAATTCTGCCAAGTTTCGTAATCAACCAGCCATCCTTTAGCGTTCGTAACAGTCGCTTCTTCAAGCTGGCACTTTTCCGCGCAGTCAATAATGCTTTGTACAGTGCCTTTTTCCATAACCATGGAATTCTCCTGACTGTATACTTTCTGGTTCAATCTGTCAGCTTCTGATGCGGCCGGGAAAATCCAGGTTTTCAAAACTAGGTTGATCATTATACCACCAGCAATCACAAACATTAACAGTGCTCCCAAAGACACTAAGTAGAAATAAATTGGGCGCATAACAGTTGAATTGCCCTCTTTCTTGGCATCTTTCTGCACGGATCGGAAATGGATAATAAATATCGGTAGCGCGATAATCAGGAATGACAGCGCGGCAACTGCGGAACGTGAATTCTGATAATTAGGATTCTCGGCTGTTTCCTTCCAGATCGCATAGCTATCTTCCCAGGAACTAATGATGGTCTTATTATCATCTGTAATCTGGCATTCCTCTGCGCAGTCTATGCCATCAGCATCCTCAATCGCTTTCGGATCTACATCCGAATTGAAATAGAGTACGGGTGGTGGTCCGACACGATACGGATCATTATTGGCATCAGAAAATACCCATGTTTTCAAACCCAGGTTGATTAATGCAATCAAAGAACCGACAACCAGTGCCAGAGTAATAAATGACGCAATATAAAAATATATGTGTCTGATTAGATTCCCTTTTTTTTGCTTACTTGGTTGTTGTTCATCCATTGAATTTGTCGATTAATAATTATTTTTCGACTGTAAGCCCCATTTGACGGGCAGTACCTTCAATAATTTTCATCGCACCTTCGATGTCATTGGCATTCAGATCCGGCATTTTCTTTTCGGCTATTTCCTTGATTTGCGCTTTGGTTACTTTGCCCACTTTGGTGATCAATGAATTACTGGAGCCCTTTTGAATACCAGCCGCTTTTTTGAGTAGTTCTGCTGCCGGTGGTGTCTTAAGGATAAAGGAATAAGTCCTGTCTTCAAATACAGTGATTTCAACCGGAATAATATCTCCGCCGAGATCCTTTGTTTCGTTATTGAATTTAGTACAGAATTCCTGGATATTTAAGCCGTGCTGGCCTAATGCCGGCCCGACCGGAGGCGCTGGATTTGCTTTTCCCGCCTGAATTTGTAGTTTGATGACTGTCTTTATTTTCTTTGCCATTTTGATAGATTTAAGTTATGAGATTTTCGATTGAAGATTTAAGTTTCCGGAGTTAAATACATCTAGAAGCAATGTACTGACCACGGAGTTCAACCTTAAAGCTTTTTAAGACTCTTTAATACTGATTAATTTTATCCTGTTTTCAAATCCTCCCCGCTCTTCCTTTTTCATATTTTTCTTATCTGCGACATCATCGGGAGATATCTGTTCCAGATCTTGAACCGCTTCAACCAGTTCCAGTAAATCAGCGAGTTCGTTGATAATCTCATCTTTACCGTCAGCAGCTATTAGTTCCTTTGCCTCTTCAACAAACTTTTCTCTGAGCATTGTCCGATATTCATCTTCTTCCATTTGTTCATACTGACACTCGTCACCGGAAGCTTCGATCACTTCTGGGATACGGTCACGTACCAGTTTGTTGTATTCTACATCCTTCACGTTAATATTCTTTACAGTTTCTTAATCTGAAGTGAATCCAGTTCGGTAGGCGTTTCCCGGCCGAACATCGATACCAGTACTTTAACTTTTCCACGGGCATCATCAACTTCAGAAACTTTTCCTTCCATTTCTTTAAAAGGTCCGTCCACAATCCGTACCGGATCGCCGACTGACACGTCAATCTTATATTTCGGCTCTTCAATTCCCATTCTTTTCTGTAGATTCTTCACTTCATCTTCAGATATAGGTGTTGGCGTAGTGCCGGTACCCACAAATCCGGTAACATTCGGTGTATTTCTCACCACGTACCATGATTCATCAGTAACGATCATTTCCACCAGCACATAACCGGGGAATATTTTTTCCGTTACAATTTTACGTTTACCATTTTTTATCTTGATCTTCTTTTCGGTAGGAATCAAAACGTTGAAAATCTTATCCTCCATATCCATTGATTCAATTCTCTGTCGAAGATTTCGGGAAACATTTTCTTCATATCCCGAATAAGTATGTAATACATACCAACGTTTTCCATGTTTAGCGGTTTGTTTTGGCATTGCTTATTTTATTAATTGCTCAAGACCCATATTCATAAGAAAATCGGCCAGTCCTAAAAACAAGGCTACTGACACACTGACACCAATTACGATCAAAGTGTGCTTAATCGCCTCCTTGCGGCTGGGCCAGGTTACTTTCCTAAGTTCGTCTTTCGATTCTTTGAAATATCGAAATATTTTGTTGTTGGTTATAGGCATTTTTTGGTCTTTAAAAAGCCCTTGTCGGGCTCTGATTTTTCTGTATTTAAATCATACCCGAAATCGAAATAATTTGCAAGTGCTTCGCTTAAAATTTGTGAAATTGCGCTAAATATCCAGATTTTTGACCGCTTTTGCGTGCGTATGGATAAACCGCTTGCGTGGCGCTACGTCCGCACCCATCAGAACATCAAATATTTCATTTGCTGCTTCCGCGTCATCAATCTTTACCTGCATCAGCATTCTGGTCGCCGGATTCATGGTTGTATCCCAAAGCATCTGTGGGCTCATTTCTCCTAAACCCTTATACCTTTGAATGGTGATACCGGAAATACTTTCTCCCACGCCCACTTCTGCCGGATTTTCATCTGTTTCCACAACTTCCACATTTACCGGTTTCTTTTTTTCTTCCGCTTTAGCTTTGATTACCGATTGCATGGAGACAATTGCTTTTTCTTTTTCCGCATCCGTATAAACAAAGCGGACATCTTTTCCTTTTTGCAGACGGTATAAAGGAGGCTGTGCGATATACAGAAATCCCTGCTCGATGATATTCGGCAGATAGCGGTAAAAGATTGTGAGAAGCAGTGTTCTGATATGCGCGCCGTCCACGTCAGCATCGGTCATGATTACAACTTTGTGATAACGGATCTTGGCGATATCAAACTGTTCACCAATATTGGTGCCCAGCGCCAGAATTAATGATTTGATTTCGTTATTAGCCAGCATTTTATCGAGACGCGCTCTCTCCACGTTCAGAATCTTTCCGCGCAATGGAAGGATGGCTTGAATGTTGCGGTCTCTTCCCTGTTTGGCGGAACCACCGGCAGAATCTCCCTCGACAATGAACACTTCCGAGTCAGCCGGATTGCGTGACGCACAATCGGACAGTTTTCCCGGCAACGTAATGCCGTCGAGCGCCCCTTTTCTGATAACAGAATCACGGGCCGCTCTGGCCGCGACTCTGGCTTGCGCAGCCAGCAAGGTCTTTCCGATTATCTCACGGGCATCACGGGGATTTTCTTCCAAAAAGTTCTGCAGTGTTTCAGAAAAAACAGTTTCCACGGCCGGTCGCACTTCAGCATTACCCAGTTTCGCTTTGGTCTGACCTTCAAACTGCGGATTCGGTACTTTCACGCTGATTACCGCCGTCAGTCCTTCCCGCACATCATCGCCTGACAGGTTGTCATCATTCTCCTTTAGGAATCCCTGTTTCCTAGCATAGTTATTCAGTGCTCTCGTTAATGCAGTTCGAAAACCGACGAGATGCATACCGCCTTCAACCGTATGAATATTATTCGCAAAAGAAAATACATTTTCCGTAAAATCGTCATTATACTGGAAAGCAACCTCAACATTGATACCGTCCTCTTCTTTTTCCACGTAAAAAATATTTTCCTGCTTGGCAGCTTTATTAGTATTCAGCTGTTTAACATAGGAAGCGATACCTCCCTCAAAATAAAAGGTATGGCTTTTTAAATTATTTTTATCTCGATGATCATCGACTTTCAGGCGGACACCTTTTGTCAGATATGCCTGCTGTCTGATGTGGTCCAATACCGTTTTCCAGTTGAATTCCAAGACGGTAAATATTTCCGGATCCGGTTTAAAGATAACTTTTGTCCCGGTCCCCACCGCTTTGCCGATTGGTTTTACCTTAGCGACGGCTTTTCCTCTTTTATATTCCTGCATCCATAACTTACCGTCTCTTTTTATTTCCGCACGGAGATATTCCGACAATGCGTTTACAACCGAAACACCGACTCCGTGCAAACCACCGGAAACTTTATATCCGCCTTCGCCGAATTTACCGCCGGCATGCAGTGTGGTCATGACTGTTTCCAGCGCGGATTTTTTTGTCACACTGTGTCTTTCCACCGGGATACCACGTCCATTGTCATATACTGATACCATTCCGTCCGGCAGGAGTTTTACTTCAATCAGATTGGCATTACCGCCCATCGCCTCGTCAATTCCGTTGTCCACCACTTCCCAAATCAAATGGTGTAATCCGGCTTCGGCGGTGTTGCCGATGTACATTCCGGGACGTTTTCTGACCGGCGCCAATCCTTCCAAAACAGTAATCTGTTTGGCGGTATATTCCGGCTTGCCGTCCGAAACCTTTTTAGACGGCTTTGGTACTGCGGTTTTTTTCGCTGGTTTAGTTACTTTCTTTTTTGCCATAAATTTGTTCTGCCTTTCTTCAAGTGTTATTCTGCTCGAACCTGAGCATTAAATTTTATTTCTAATGATTTAATTATTTGATTATGAAATTTTTGCGCTTCTGCAAGTGCTAATGTCCGGTCATTGGCACGGTAATCCAGATGGAGCGCCATACTTTTCTTTCCTTCGCCGATTTGCTTGCCGATATAAACATCAAACAGTTCTACCCGCGCGAGCAATGTTCCGCCGGCTTGCCAGGCTACCTTCTCAATCTCCTTGTACAAAATTTTCTGATCAATTATAAAAGCTACATCCAGCATTACACTGGGGTATTTTGGTAATACATTAAATATTTTTAAATTTGTCAGATAATCCAGAAACACAACCATAAAGTAAACCGGCCGGTCCAGATCAAAATTTTTGGCAACTGCTCCGGATAGTTGTGACATTGTCGCAATTACTTTGCCGTTATGACTGAATTTTAATGATTTATTTGTATTATATGCATCCCAATACGGGCAATCACCTGCTCCGGATTTTTCGAGCAGTTCACTTTCATATTTTACATTCTGCTCTTCGAAAAGTTGTTCCAAAAACCCCTTCAGTTCAAAGAAATCTTTTCCATCTTTTGATTGACCACAGACAACCGCGGTTAATAACGGCGCTTCGTGAGTCTCGCCACCGGTCCTTGGAAAATATACATTGGACAGTTCAAACAGTTTCAGGTTTTCTGTATGTTTCAGATTTTCGTGGACATTATTTAAAAGACTCGACAGCAGTTCCGTCCGCATATATTGCTGATTCGAGGCCAGCGGATTGGCGATTTCAATATGATCCATGGTCTTCAACCCGAGTTTCTTTATATTTTCACCGCTGGTGAAGGAATAATTATAGACTTCTGTAAATCCTTTTCCTTTAAGATATGTTTTAATCTTTCTGATCCGGGACAGATATTTCGGCTCCTTCGGCGGTTCCAGATCACCGGTCGGGACGGATTCACCCAGCTTGTTATACCCGTAGATTCTTGATATTTCTTCAATAATATCCTCCGGAATTTTCAGATCCGGGCGGAATGTTGGTGCTAATACATCCAGTGAATTTTTTCCTCGTTTGGTTACTTCAGCGCCCAGTGAATTTAATATGGAAATAATTTCTTTGACCGGAATTTTAATTCCTAAAATGTTTTCAATCCGGTCAGTACCGACTGTAATTTTTGCCGGTTCAATCTGCCATTTTCCTGTATCAATAACCTGCTCCAGTACTGCATCCGGCAACATTTCTTTCAAAAGCGTATATGTATAAGTTAAATGCGCTAGCGTTTGATTCGGGTCAACCATTTTTTCATAACGGCCAACCGCATCAGTCCTGTGCCCCAGCTTGCGCGAAGTACGACGGATAGAAATTGGATCGAAGGTTGCTGCCTGTAAAACAATGGTCGTAGTCTTATCGCCGATTTCGCTGTTCGCACCGCCCATGATTCCGGCTAGGTCGATTATTCTCTCTCCATCTTCAATAATCAACATACCCGGTTCAAGGTTCCAAATTTTACCGTCCAATGTTTTTATCTGCTCGCCTTTTTTTGCCGGGCGAACTGTCATCGTATTCCCTTTAATTTTATCATAATCAAATGCATGCAAAGGCTGACCGCGATCCAGCATGATGTAGTTTGTTAAATCCACAATATTATTGATCGACCGCACTCCGACTGACTCCAAGCGCTTCCGCATCCAATCCGGTGATGGTCCGATTTTTATTCCGCTGATTACCAGCGCTGAATAACGCGGGCATAATTTAACATCACTTACTTCCACATTTACAGTTTTGTTCTTTTTTGCAGTCTCTTTAATATCGTATAATTCCTTTTTGAGTTTCAATCCCGTAATCGCCGCAATCTCACGGGCAACACCGAAGTGCCCCATCAGATCCGGCCGGTTTGCCAGTACATCCAAATCTAATACAACGTCATCCAATCCCAGTTCTTTGACTACATCAGTTCCAAGGTTTGCGTTGTCTCTTAAAAATAAAATTTCATGATCACCCTTTTTCGGCAATCCCAATTCCTCAGCCGAGCAGATCATCCCGCAGGATTCCACGCCCCGGATATTCGCTTTTTTCAGCTCCATGCCGCTCGGTAATTTCGCACCCACCATCGCGAACGGCACTTTCCTGCCGACAGATTCCGGTTCGATATTAACTCCCCCGCAGACCACTTCAAATTTTTCACTGCCGTTATCAACTGTGACCAAGTTAAGTTTGTCGGCGTTGGGATGTTTTTTGATAGCTAAAATTTCTGCGACTACCACTTTAGAAATATTGCCACCCGCTTTTTCGATCGTGTTCACTTCAACCGAACGGATCGTCAAATCATCTGCCAGTTTTTCTGGAGTTGTCCGGATCGCGACATATTCTTTTAACCAATTAAGGGAAACTTTCATATTATTAGTAGGTAGAATGTTGAACGTTGTTGGTGGTTATTGGATAAGTTTTGTAGGTAGGATTTTAACAATTGAAGGTTATTTCATTCTTTAGATAAATACTTTTTGAAAGCTCCCAGTCCTGCACCTAGTTTTTCTATAGAACCTTTAAGCTCATTAAATTTATTTGAATTCAAATACTTCAATTCACGCGCAATAAATAACAGGCTCTCGACCTCATTGAGCGAACCTAAAGAAATATTAATAAATCTGCTAAAATCCGGCTTAGAAGCTCTACCCGCACCTTCCGCAATATTAGAAGCAACCGAAACTGACGCTCTTCTAATCTGAGAAGTTAGACCATACAATTCTTCCTTAGGAAAATCTTGAGTTATCAAATAAATATCCTTGTTAAGTACAATACTACTTTTCCAGACATCTAAGTTTTCATAATTTTTCGCCATAATCTATATTATAATAGTTTTAATAGCTACCTACCCCCCACCGACTCTCGACCCACCACATACTACTTACTACCTACCAATATCAAAATTGTTTTAAAAATCTGATATCATTTTCAAACAAAGCGCGGATGTCAGCAATTTTGTGTTTAATCATCAAAGGTCTTTCAATGCCAAAGCCGAATGCAAACCCCTGGTACTTTTTCGGATCGTAATTAGCTGCTTTCAAAACATTCGGATGGATCATCCCGCAACCGCCCATCTCGAGCCAGCCGGTATTTTTACAGGTCGGACATCCTTTGCCGTCACAGATGGTGCAGGAGATATCAAATTCCGCCCCCGGTTCAACAAACGGAAAATAAGAAATTCTGAAACGGACCTTAATATCTTTTTCCAAAATCTCCCTCATGGCATAATGGAGCGTTCCTTTCAGATCGGAAAAAGTAATATCGGTATCGACTGCAACACCGTCGAATTGGTGGAACATCGGTGTGTGGGAAATATCTTCATCACGGCGATAGCATTTGCCGGTGACAATCACACGTAGTGGTGGTTTGTTTTTTTCCATCGTTCTGACCTGCGATGCGGAAGAAGTATGGGTTCTTAACAGCAATTCGCCATATTTATCGAGAGGCGCTTTTTTTTCATGCTTTATATAAAAAGTATCCTGCATATCACGTGCCGGATGGTCCGCCGGTACATTCAAAGCCTGGAAATTGTAATAATCATTTTCTATTTCCGGCCCTTCGACAATATCAAAATTCATGGAACGGAAAACGTCCCATATTTTTTCCAGCATCTGGGTGATCGGATGAAGATGTCCTTCCTGCATCCTGACGCCAGGCAAAGTGGGATCGAAAAAATCCGTATCTTTTTCCGAATTTACGGAAAATTTTGTTTCCGCTGTTTTCAGCGCGTCAGCTAATTCATTTTTGATTTCATTGGCCAGTTTGCCGATTACCGGTTTCATTTCGTCCGAAATATCTTTTATTTCCCTCAGTACCTTAGTAATTTTTCCTTTTCTGCCCAAATATTCGATCTCCAGATTTTTTAATCCTTCGGAGTCGTTAATTTTCTGGATTTCTTCCAGCGCTTTTTGTTTCAGTTGTTCCAGTGTTTTTTTCATAAAATATTATTCTTGATGCTGTTCATGTTGAGTTAATGGATTTTCCCTGCCTAAAAAGAAGAATTCCAGCAGCCCTAACCCCAAAATCAGCAAGATCGCGTTCCACCAGGTAAAAAGATTGTTGGCTTGGAGCATTAAGGAAACCATAATCAGGGAAGAGAATAATACTGACTGTCGCAATGAAACCCCGATATGCCTGAATAATACTGATCTTTTAACAAATACGGCCCGTACAATGAAACCAAATAAGGCAAATGTACCCATTAACGCCAAAAAAAGCATGATATAAAAGGAAAAAAGGCCGACAAATCCGGAGCTGAACGGGTCAATATTCAGAATAACCAATACAAAAGCCCCCCACGAAATGAGGGTCCCGAATCCCATAATTAACAGGTATCTTCTTAGAGGCATATGACACTAAAGAATCTTATCTCATCGTAGTTTTTTGAAGAGATTTCCACTTAGATTGTAACAGATTTTACCAGTTTCAGCAAACATTATTTAGAGGCAAAAAACCACATTTTTCCAAAGAAAAAAGGCTCCGAACATCCAAGATATGAATGGGAACCTTTCGGGGAACGAGGCAAAGGAAAGAGCTGCTAATAAATGCCGGCGGGGATGGACCTGGGTTCGGGCTCCGTGCAGAGGTACTGGGGGCGGAGGTGCAGAATACGAGTCATGCCTCCTTCGCCTTCGCTGATCACGGTGGTCACCGTCGCCGAAGCCGACTGGGTTGAGTCTGCGGGGCAGATCTCCACCAGCTGCTTGGCTACCACGAGGGCGGCCAAGTGATTGTAACTCGAAACCGGCAGTTTGTCGGATCTGACGATTACCATGTACGCTTCGTTCAAGTGCGTGTCCTTGCGCAGGATGAAAGGCTGGAACGATTCCAGCCGGTAATCCACTCCTTCGGCGAGGTCGGTCAGCGCCAGCACGGGGATGCTGGTCATCGCCCGCAGAGCGAACACCTGGTTCGTCCTGTAGACGCTGACGCCGATCACGGTTGCGAGGATAGCGAGACCAAGGACGATGATTATGGCCGTCTTCATACTTCTCCCACCTTTACACTTCCGTGTGCGAAACACCCTCACGCGCAAGGGCATTTCAGTGAAAACCTGATCCACGCGTGACCGAGGATGGTATCATATCAGAGAAGGATTGTCAACCCCATTAGAAACAATGTTTCTAATGGGGTCAATACCTAATCAAAGCAGGCGCGACATCGATGTCGCGCCTGCACACTCAAAAAATATTAAACTATTCCTCTATCCAGCCGTCTTGGCTGATGTTGTAGGAAAGAATGATGTTGGCAATTTGGTTATAAATACCTTCTAAATCTTCCGGCGAAGGCGCGTAGAAATACATAGTAGGGTCTGTAGCTATATCATTTCTTAAAAAATCTTCATTGACACTACTACCCAGTCCAATGGCAAATATTAGTATACCGTTGCTGTCGGCAATATTTGCCTGATCCAATGCAAACTGTTCGGCGTATGTCTCATTATTTGGTCGGTTAGTAACCCCGTCTGTCAGCATAATTTCCACCTTTATATCTGTACCTGGTGCATATGTGACAATATTACTTGTTGCCAGAGCAATCGCATCACCGATATTAGTATAACCGCCGTCCGGGTCCGGAACCGTATCTACAGCAACTCGAGCAGCTGATAAATCAGCAGAAGCGATAAAATCACATCCGGCAACATCGTCATAATGCACTACGCCGATTTTGTCGTAAGCGGGATCCATTTCATTGATAAAAGACTTTGCCGCTTCTCTGGCAAATATCATCGGCTGAGGACCCCACACACCGCCGTTATTCGTACAGTCTGTCGGATTATATAAACCCGCGACTGTGCATCCGTTGCCGTCATCGTCCATACTGCCTGAGCGGTCTATGATATGATAGATCGTTGTATCGTTTCGTACAGTTGATGCGCCAGCGTCGGCATAATAACTGGCAACCGTTCTGACACTTTCAGAAAATGTTCCGGTACCAACCAGTTTGCCCGAAGCTACACCGGCATTATGCTGGGGAATTACTTCGCATTCTACTCCATTAATATTAATTGTTGTACCGGCATAATTTTCATCTGTGCGTAATTGCAGATATCCTTCTTCAATGCAGGTTTGTGCCGAGTAAAATGCTTTTTCTGTCGCAATCGCATTACGGGTAATGACTTTTTCCCTGGTAGCGGTAACATTATTAGAAAAGACAAAAAGAAACATTACTATCATTGTAAAGAAGACCATTAAAATGGTTATGCTTCCTTGCTGATTCTTTACAACATTATTTTTCATGTTATTGCTGTCTGAAAGACACAGTAGAATTAATATCCGACTTCCCTTCTCCTTTTTCTACATTCAGATTAATTCGAAGTGAAGAAGAAACTTTTTTAAAAGAAACTAGTGATACATTCACATCTTCATCGGTCAAAAGTTTCATACCGGAAGGATCAGGAATCGTGTTAATATCCTGCCCATAATACATTTTTCCGCCATTCAGCTCATATACCGTAATTACATTGTCTGGAATACCCGGATTTGTATAGTAATAGGAATAAATCACCGCTTTTGTCCCGCTTGCTTGAACATCAACACTATAAGCGTTGCGCAAAGAGTAAGTCATCTTTTCAATCACCTGTCTGGCATTATGTTGAGCCATCTGCTGATCATTAGTCATAACTCGCTGCTCGGTACTGTTCACCAGAAACATCGTCAGCATCAGAGTAACCACGCTGGATATACCTAAATACACCATCAACTCCATTAATGTTGTACCGTTTTGATTTAATTTAAATAATTTATTCTTCATTATTGCCCCCTCCAGTTAGTAACATAACTGGTAAATTCAATATTTCTTGTGCTATCTCTTTCCTGCCAGGACACTTTTACATCAAGTCTTCTCGCTTGAGCATCTTCGGTTCCCATATCACTCAAATTACCTGAAATGTCCCGATAAGCATTGCCGATATGGACTGTCCGGTAATACTTGCCGTCAAGTTCCTGTTCAGGGTGTGTCGGATCGCTTGGCACGACTATTTGAAATTCACTACCGACCTCTTCAATATGATAAAACCCCTCAGAAAAACCGCTGATTTTATTCCAATCGGACTGTTTTATGGCAAATATTTGCTCCATTGATTCTTTTGCATAGGCTGTTGCTTCCACCTCCTGCTTTGATGCGATAACTAACTGGTGATTAACTCCGATTAGATTACCGATCGCCAAAGAAAAAACCGCTGCCAGGCTGATGCTCAGCAGCACTTCAATCAACAAACTTCCTTTTTGGTCTTTCCAGTTCATAAAGATGATATTTTAACAGTTCCTGGCACTCTGACTTCAATGCGCGAACTATTAGCACCATCAAGACGGATGAATAAATCCAAATCCTGACTCGGGATACCGGTTAGTTTATCAAAAATAATGTCATCGCTTGCAGAACACGTAAATCTTTCCGGGAAGCTGTATGTTTCAGATATTGATTCCGGATTAATTGCCATTAAATCAACTGAGTTGCCGTTACATCGAACCGCCCATGCGCGACCTGTTTCCGCCGACTGTGATCGCGCTTGAGCATCTCGGATAATCTGGGCGACTTTTTCCGCTTCCGTTACAGCCTGCGCTCCTGTTTTTCCCTTTGATAATGAAATTACAGCCACACCGGCAATCAGGCTGATCGCGATAATAACAATCAATACTTCAATTACAGTAAACCCGGGTTGTTTTTTTAGTTTGTTCATAATATGTTTGCAAAGTTCCAGAGCGGATACATTACTGCCAAGGCCAGTCCGCCGACCAGCACGCCGGTGATTAAGAGCATTACCGGTTCAATTAACGTTGAAAGATTATCGCTCCAATTCTGAATATCATCATCATAATATTTTGCCGAATGCTGAAGCATATCATCCAGATAACCGGTCTTTTCACCGGTTGAAACCATCTTCTGAAATAACGGTAAAAACAGATCCGGCTCGCCTTTAAAGATATCGGAAAGTGAAACACCGCGTCTGACAAAAACTTCACCTGACCGGACAGCATCACGATAGACAACATTGCTTGCGGCATTACTGGCTAATATCAGGCTTTGATCAATTGAAACGCCGGACTTGGTTAACATATGTAGAGATCTGGAAATCATTGCTAAATTTAATTTTCTAACAACCATTCCAACCATCGGCAAACGAAGTGTCATACGATGGATTGATTTTTTGAATTTCTCGGAATACGTAATACCAAGCCGAAAAGAAATTATCAATAACGCAATTCCGACTGCCAGAAGCAAACCGTAGCTTACGATAAAGTTACTGATCGCAATCAATGCGCGGGTGAATAATGGCAGTTCCGCAGAAACATCATCATAGATTGCTGCAATCCTCGGGATTACCACCACCATCATCACAGCCACGATTGCAATCATTGTTACAAAAATAAGAGCCGGATATACCAAAGAATTTCTGATCTTCCTGAGTAATTTATAATCACTCTCTTGCTGAGTAGTCAGAAATTGCAGAACATCAACTAGTTTTCCTCCGTGTTCGCCGATTCTGATCATGGCAATTGAAACTGGGGAAAAAACATTTTTGTATTTTTCCAGTGCGGATGAAAGTGTTTTTCCCGAATTAACAGCCTTTTCAAGATCCGCAATAATTATTTTCATGTTCGGATTGGAGTTCTGTTCCCGGGATGATGCCAGCGCGTCCGGTAAATTAAGTCCCGCTTTCATCATAGTCATCAGACTGCGCATGAAAAGAATACGGTCAATCCTGGAAATATACCGGAACATACTCTGAAAAATTGCATTTCTATTTTTTATCTTTACTAAAGTAACAACTGAATTGCCTTCATTGGACAGTTGTTTTGAGACTCTTTTCTTGGTCCAACCCCGTGCTAATCCACGGTGGATGGTGTTTTCCAGATCAATAAATGTATATTCAAAATTGCTCATGTTTGTAATTATTTAGTAACCCTTATTACCTCTTCTAAGGTAGTTTGTTTATTAAGTACTTTGATTATTCCATCTTCATACATCGATTTCATATTTTTTGCTATGGCAGCTGCTTCTATTGATGAAGAATGTGCCCGATTAATAATCAGATCATGGATATCTTCATCGACATTTAAAACTTCGAAAATTCCGGTTCGGCCTGAATATCCGGTATTTAAACACTCAGGGCACCCTTGTCCTTTTGCAGCGATTGGTTTTTCTGTGGCAGAGTATTTTTCTACCAGTTCTTTAGGAATTGAATCGACAACAAATTCCGTTTTACAGGATGCGCATATATTACGCACCAAACGCTGGCCGATAATTGCTTTCAAGGTGGAAGCTATTAAATACGGCTCCACACCCATATCCAAAAGTCTCGGGATTGCGGCGGCGGCGCTGTTGGTATGTAAAGATGTTAATACTAAATGACCGGTCATCGCGGCATTAATGGCAATGGTCGCAGTTTCTTTGTCCCGAATTTCTCCGATCATAATAATATCCGGATCCTGGCGCAAAATTGAACGCAGACCGCTCGCAAAATTCAAATCTACATGCGGATTTACCTGAATCTGGTTCGCTCCGGTCAGATGGTATTCTATCGGATCTTCAATTGTTGAAATATTAACCTGCTGATTATTAATCTCTTTAATCAATGAATACAAAGTTGTTGTTTTACCCGAGCCGGTCGGGCCGGTAATTAGAACCATTCCATTGGTAAACCCAAGAATTTTTTTCAAATTTTCCCGATTGTTTTTTTCCAGGCCCAAAGTATTGAGCGAAAGGTTCTCGTTATCCGTATCTAAAAATCTTAAGGATGCTTTCTGGCCGTGCAGAGTCGGGATGATAGAAAGACGGACCGCCACTTTATATCCCGATTCGTCAAAACTGAATCTCCCGTCCTGTGGACGCATATGTTCGTCAATACGGATCTGAGATAATATTTTAGTACGCGCAATTATCGGAGCTAGCAGTTCTTTCGGCAGGGTGAAAAATTGGTGCAGCATGCCGTCCATGCGAAAACGCACAGCAACTGAATCTTCGCGCGGCTCAATATGCATGTCGCTTGCTTCGCTTTTTATACCGAAGATTATCATCTGGTTTAATAATGAAATGATCGGGGCTTCCTGTCCCATTGTTTCCGGCGTGTTATTTATCCGGCATGCCCTGACAATCAGTTCATCAATTGCTTTTTTACTTGATTCCGCGGAATTATTAAATGTTTCCTCCAGGTATTGTTTAATATCCCTCTGATTGGCCAGATACACCGCCACATCCTTTTTCAGCGACTTTTTTACATAAGTAATCAGTTCCGTATTTTCCGGTCGGGCCATTGCCACATAAATATATGCTTTATCTTCCTGGAAGGGCAGTACCAAATGTTCCAGACAAATTGAAGAAGGAAGTTTTTTAACCACTTCCGGATATATTTTTACCTGATTCAAATCAACTACCTGCAGTGAATGAGATTCCTGCAGTAATGAAATCAGCTTAGATGACGGGACCATGCCTTGCTCAATACAAAAATCCAAAACATTACCCATCTGGAGTTTTTCGTACTCCTTGAGTTTATGCGATGTTTCTTTGGATAAGATACCCTCTTTTCTCAGGGCATCGGTAACCTGTTTTGTCGCAATCATCTTATTACAAAATTATTTGGCTAAGATTAGAACATTTATTTGATAATATCTGTTTCAACCGTTTATTAATAGCAAAACATGCAATGATATACCTAATTTAATATTCTGTCAACCCCCGTCTTCCAAACCATAATTCTGATGCAAAAATTGAATATATTACAATAAAAAATCCCGCGAATACCAAGTGGGATATTGCGGGAGTTGCCTATGGCAACTAAAGTTTAAGATCAAATCGATCCACATCACGAACCATGGTATTGTTGACGTTCCGATAAAGGAAGATGGAGCGCACCTCCCAATCGGGGAAGACAGTCGCCAATTCCGGCAGTCGGGTCCTGGCTTGATCCACAGCACGATTCCAGACGGGCCTGACCTTCTCCCGACCAGCGTCCGTGAGTTGATCCAACTCTCCGTCGACATGATAGGAATCCGAAGGAAGCAGTTCGGGAAAGGCAACTTCTCCGATGGAAAAGTTAACCCTCGTGTCTCCCAGAAAACTCATGCCCTGGGGCAGAGCTTCAGGACGCAGTATCACTGCAACGAAAATCTTCTCCACGCTGGCTGAATGATGTCTGCCCTGTTGTTCCATTCTCCACTCCTCTCTCCACTCCTCGAATGTGCCTGGTCACAATTCAGATATCGAAATATACCTGACTGTGAATAAGTATCTTAACAGAAAATAATATTCCGTCAATCTGGCTAGATAATTTTCTCTAACGGGGTTAAGCACCCCAATTCATAAATAAAAAAATCCCGCAAATTCCAATGGGGATTTACGGGCGGCCGGTTAAGACCAAAAGAACGGACTGTCTACAGGTTTACGACAAGCGTTTCCGCCTGAATGAAGTGGATGGGAGCAAAGTCCCGGCGCATGCGTGCCAGTTCTTTTTCTGACCAGTTCGGTGCCACAACCTTGCCTTCACCATCCTCGGTGTCGGCCAGATGTGCCTGAGTAACTACCTCGAAGGCGCCATGAATGACTTGGTAGAGAACGCCAGTCACAATCACCTCGAATTCGTCGCGAATATTACTCGCGAGAGCAGCATTCAGCGACTTGAGGTTAATTGCTTCACCAGCGAAGAGGTACCTCGTACCTTCCTGGCAGCTGATATATACGCCGCCTTCATGTGTTGAAGCACCCGGCCGGATCGACATGAAGAGACTCCCCGTGTCATGATCATCACAGCGTTCCACCCAGAGGCGGAGTTTTTCCACGCGATCGACGGAAGCACTTGCCTGCTTACGCATGTACCAGTCCCCTTAGAGGCTTTGGTTCACATCCATGTGGCGAACTTTTCGTCCACCTGCGACAGTAATTGCCAATACTACCAGAATAAAATTTTTTGTCAACCCCCACACTCAAGTGTAGGGGTAGAAGTCAAGCCATGCGGGTAATACAAAAAAGACCGGCTGATTCGGCAGGTCTTTTATCGATATAATTTACTTCTTTTCCTTTTGCTTCTGTAAGAGAAATTTAAAGGATATTTTCTTATTTACTTCCAGCGATCCGACCTCAAACAATTTGAATGCAAAATAGAATCCAATCATAACGTATAACGATACAACTACGACTCCCATTATTGACTCCCAGGTGGTTAACGCACCGATTGAACTGCGGAAAATCAAAATCAGCGGGGCAGTAAATGGGGTAAAACTTACCGTCCTCGATAATACTCCTGATGGTTCCGCCAGCAAAAATGATGCGAAATAGACCGGGATTATTGAAAGGATAATAAAAACAGAGGAAAACTGCTGGGCATCACGGTATTTCGGCATTGCCGCACCTACTCCCACCATGATACTGGACAGAAATAGATATCCGCCGATCGTATAAAATATGGATAAAAGTACCTGTCCGAATGTTACATCGACGGCCGACCAGTCAATCGTGATCGGAAAAATATTTGTCGAAACAATTACGATCCCGGTCATCAGAGCTCCTAAGGCAAACAGTGAAGTCAAAGACACACCGGTAAGTCCGATCAGTTTCCCCCAGATTAGCTGGCGCGGTTTAACAATAGACAGTATTGTTTCAATCATCCGATTCTCTTTTTCTTCTGAGACACTGGATAACATAAATCCGGATGAGAACATGACCATCACAAAGTAAACCAATATGGAAATTATCGGAATAATGAATATTTCAAATCGCTGATCTACCACCACCCCGTCTTTGTATAAAGTTTTTTCCAGTTTTATTTCACTTGAGAATAATGCAATTCTTGCCGGATCCTGGATTTCCATTAAAATATTCTGCTTCAGTATTTCTTTTGCCACAATATTAAACCGGTCACGTGAAATGAGGCTAGTATCAATAGCATATATTTCAATCACTTTATCATTCAGTATATTCTCTGGATAGATAAACGCCGCATCTGCTTTTCCTTCCCTAACCTGCTCTTTAGCCTGGTCAATATCCGTAGCAACAAAATATGGGGGAACAATCGAATCTTTATTAACAATCCCTGACTGATCAATGATCAATACATTATCGATATTTTTTACTTCTTCCGCTATCTTTTTTTCAACCTGAGTTGCTGATGTTCCCGAAATGGCGACTAAGCCCAGATAGAGAATTGGAACAATTACAATCATAATCCAAAAAGATGGTTTCTGAACTATCTTCAAATATTCTTTTTTCGCAACTTTCAGGATTGTATTCATTGTTGTTTTGATACCATTACAAATATTTCTTCTAATGAAGGTGCCGCCACTTCAAATTTTGTAATTTTCAGTTCTGTCCCAGCTAAATATGATAGCGTGTCTTTCGGGGTGATTCCTTCTTTTAAAATCAAGGAGGCGGAATTAGTCGTGTCATTAGCGATGGAATAGAGTTGGTCGTTTTTCGGCAATATACCTCTGAACTGAACGTGTATCCGATCCTCGCCGAATTGCGCTTTTACTTCATCCACCGCTCCGTATAAAATCCGTTTGCCGTCCTGGATCATAAGGAGACGGTTGGCTATCTTTTCCACCTCTTCCATCTGATGAGTAATAAATATTATCGTACTTCCCTTTTCCTTCATATCCAAAAGCATATCCATGAGCAGAGTCCTGTTTACCGGATCTAGCCCTTTGGTCGGCTCGTCCAGTATCAATAAATCCGGCTGATTGATAATCGTAATCCCGAGCTGAATCTTTTGCTGCTGGCCGGATGACAGTTTTTTAACTTTTAATCTTGCCTTATCATGCAATCCGACTTTTTCCAGATATCCATAGGACCATTTTTTGGCATCGCTAGCTGACATTCCTTTCAGTTCGCCGAAATAGACCATGGTATCAATTACTCTTTCGGAAGTATATAATCCCCTTTCCTCCGGCAAATAGCCGACGTGACCGGACATGGACTGGTCATATTTTTTTCCATCAATCAGAAGCGATCCGGTATCCGGTTGTAGAATGTTTAAAAGACAGCGGATAGTTGTTGTTTTCCCCGATCCGTTGGCACCGAGCAAGGCGAAGACTTCTCCTTTTTGTACATCAAAAGAAAGATCAGTTACAACTTTATTGTCTCCGAAGGATTTAGAAAAATTCTTAACACTGATAATTGCTTCTGGCATACACTATTTTTTAATCACGACTATTGTGCATTTTGTCAGCAGAGCGGCTGCCGCACCAATAGCGGCTAAAACTGGCGCAATCAAAGCACCAACTACCCCTACTGTTACGGGAATCTCAATAATTGATTCGCCTTTTTCATTATTAATAATAATCCGACGGGCATTTCCCTCTTTGATCAATTCCTTCACTTTTTCCACAACTTTATCGCCGGAAATTACGAATTCTTCTTTTTTTTCTTGTTTTTCAGGCATATTATTACAATCAATTATTATTATAGAATTATATCACTCGTTGACAAACAAGACTAGTGGTGCTAGGTTTTATTACTGCAAACGCCGTGGAACCGATGTTTGCCAGACGGGAGAGTAACCGAACAAGAAAGGTTATTATGGACACCACGGTCACGACCACCGCTCAGGGAGCCAGTCAGTACGGGGACCTGCTGATCGCCATCTGTGTCTTGGGTTGGGTCGCCCTGCTCGCCGTCCCCGTCATCAGGGATTATCGCAAGCGCGAAAAGGAGACACTCAAGAGGGCGAAGCTACGTCATATCGTACCCTGTACCGAACAGGTACGAACACGCGACTACCCCGACACTGCGGAATCGGACCAACTCCTGTTCGCGGAAATCCGCGGAATCCTGGCTATGGCAAAGCCATTGAAGGAGATCCGACCGAACGACGTGCGGCAACGCCTCAATGCCAAAGGCTGGGGCGTCAGCGAAACACGGATCCTGCGCGCAATGCGCGATCTGATAGCCACGGACGACGGTATCGGATACCGGAAGACCAAAAGTCGCTCGCTGGCCATCTGGAGGATTCCGGAACAATCTGACGAACACTCGCCCGCTACCGCTCTTTCCTGCGAAGACTAACCATGTCTTCGTTTTTTTATCCCCACACCAATATGGTAGTTTAATTTACATTTTATAAATCTAACATAATTACAATTAAATATCCGTCCATTTTTATTAATAATATTGGTGTGGGGGTAAAATAAAAAAATCCGGACAGAAGCGGTTGCTTCTATTCGGACGTGAGCAGACTCTCGGCCTGCGAAAGATCATTGGGATATTCGACCCCTAGCGATTTCATCCGCGCACGGACCGTCTGGTGAATTGCCTTCATGGCTTTTGCGTCATGAAAGGCGTCGAACCCCGTTTGGTAATCCGTATCCGGAAAGGAGTTGAGGAGAAAGTCCTCAAAATCTGCACGCGGATTACCCGTCGGCTCAAATCCCAGGACGTCCGTGATCGGACCCCAGTAGTCGAACGCGATGCCGACTGGCAGTGGGCGCGATCCGTCCAGATTGGCAAACAGCCAGCGTTTGTCTTCCGGTGTCAGCTTGTCCTGGTAATAGTCCCTCAAACAGCACCAGGTGAAAAAGCTGGTCAGATTTTCCTTCTCGAACCGGGTCTTGGAATGCTGCTCATTACTCATCCAGGCGGAATTCTCTTCTTCGACAGTGCGGAAGTATTCCGCCACGATGGCGTAGAAGCGGTTGACCGCCGATATCCCTGACGGCGGAGTATTGAGTGGATCGTAGGAGACGGTATCCACCGCCGCCTGAGCCGTACTGATATCCGGCTTGTTGGTTGCCACATCATCACGGTTGATCATGCAGCATGCCATCAGCACCACGAGCACCAGCATGACGCCGGCATCCAGCAACTTCATTTCTGCCCTCCCTGGAACGACACAGACAATTGGAGCGCGGAAAAACTAAATTATCATACATATTAGTGCATGTCAAAGCGGTATCTTATTTACCGAAATTATTTATTCAAATACACAAAATATAGCAATCAAAGTGTTACGTTGCTTTCATGAAGAATTAATATATATTGTCCAC
This sequence comes from Patescibacteria group bacterium, assembly GCA_041664365.1. Taxonomy (NCBI): domain Bacteria; species Patescibacteria group bacterium. The sequence goes on along the minus strand of JBAYKW010000001.1, from coordinate 19,473 downwards.
AAAATTACCGGGCAAAATTGATTCCACCTTCAAAATCCTTGCCAAACCCCCAAAAGGAAGAGTGCAGTTTTTGTTTAGTTGATTCGACGTCCCATACTTTTACTTTCTGTTTACCACTATATGGTGCAGTGATCACTTCCGCTTTATTATCTCCATCAATATCAAGCACGGCAAGATTGACACCGCCGGTAAATTCCTTATCATATGCGCGGAATTTGTCATGCAGAACAAGTTTTCCATTGTTAAATTTATAGATAAAGACATAAGGTAATCCACCGGTTTTTATCGTAAGCATAATTTCATTTCTGCCGTCAGAATTAATGTCGCCGGTTGCAAGAGATGTAAGCCCGTTAAAAGACGCGGAGTATGCCCATACATCATCCAGATGCGTTAACCCCCCGTTTGCATATCCGTAGACCTGGATGTCATCGCCAAAATTTAGCGAAGGAGTGGCAATAATTTCATCTCTGCCATCACCGTCCAGATCGGCAGTGGTAGTTTTAATTCCCTGATATTCAGTGCGTTTACTATAGAGCTGTTTTGAAGCAAGTTTAACCAGTTTGTTGTTACGGTAAGCATAGATTTTTACCACCCGATCTTTTTTATCCTGATCCTGATACGGCGAAACAATAATTTCGTCAATATTATCGTCATTGACATCACCGGAACTTACAATCAGACCGCCCGGGACACTACTGCCAAAAACTTTAATCTCTTTCAGCAGTGTAAATTTTTTATTTGCGTAGCGGAAAACTTTTATTTTTGGCGTTCCCTTAGTGAGCGGGGAAACAATGATTTCTTTTTTCCCGTCGTTGTTCACATCGCCCGAAGTAAGACTGATTCCATCATTGAATTTACTGCCAAAAGGACTGAAAGAAGCAAGCGCTGCCCCGTTTTTTGTATAAGCCTTTACCTTACCTCCGAGTCCGGCTTCTGGCGCAACGACAATTTCATTAATTCCGTCACCATTAATATCGGCTTCAACACTTAATACCCCTCCTTTTCCTTTGTGTACAGCGAATGATTTAATTTTGTTGCCATGATGACCAACACGTTTGATGAAAGGTTCAGTATCAGATGCTTGTGAAAGTAACAGTCCAAGCGTAGGAGCACCGATTTTAATATTTTTATTACTAGACAAATCGCTTCCGGGTGTAAGGTCAGTTACCGTATTACCGTAAGCATCTGTTATCGAGCCAGAAATGCTTTTAACATTTAAATCGTTACTGTTATCACCGGCTTGAATGGTATAGTCACAACTGCCGAAAGCAGCGTTGCTAACTGAGAAAGTACAACTTCTGTCTGTAGCGCCCGTTTCCAAAGTTACAGTAATTTCACCACTTGAAGTAACCGCTTTAGAAAAAGTAACATCAATATCAATCACGGTACCGGCAATATAAGTACCGTCAGCTTTATCAGATGAAACTTGAGTAACACTTGGCGTCGCATCAATAACAGCACAACCCGGGTCAACAGCTGTCTGTCCACTGCAGTATCCACCCTGATTCATTTCCACCGCACGTAAAGCCTTAACTACTTGCCGGCAATCACTGCTCAAAGCTCCATAAAGATCCTGGCAGGAAGTGACTAGAGCATTATATGCATCATTAAAACCGGAACTGGTGGTGAGATATTGAGTAAGTGCGCGGTAATATATTGCTTCTTCCTTAGCCCGCCCGATACCATTAATCGTACAATTGTTGAAAGTACCACCCATAGCCATTAAATATGCGGCGTAATTCGGTACTGAGTTATTGATATGAACTCCCCCCTGGTCAGAATCACCACAATAAAAATAAGGACTGTTAAAACGATCGGGATATGACATACTCATCGGATCACTCATGCTGCGCAGGGCACCACCGGTCAAATCCTCGCCAATCAACCAATCACCAGATCCATCACTATAATTCTCAACAGCTTCACCAAAAACATCAGCATAAGACTCACTTAAAGCACCCGATTCGTCAGAATAAATCAAACCGGCAGGATTTCCATAACCATCTACTACAGAAAATTGAGTAACACCATGACCGTACTCATGAGCAACAATATCGGTAGTTACCCAGCCAGTACAGAAATTTATAGCGTAACCATCATAAAAAGCATTTGGACATGCTGGATACACCGGGTCTATATAAGCTAGGCCTTCAGTCCTTGTATATGGGACATAAGTTCCATCTCCCAGCCCGCCTAAATTATTTGCACCGTTAAGGCTAAATGTATTTAAAAAATAATTATGAGCATAACCTGTTATACTGTACAAATTATCCACATCGGTTAGACCATACCAGGGGTTGGTACCGCGGATCGGCTTTCCTTCGGAACGGCCTAATGTATAAGCGGAGACTGCATCATATGCATCTAAGTAACAAAAACCATCTCCGTAAGAACAGTCATAGATACGGCGACTAATGGCGTTCTTGATACCTGTAATTTGGTGAACGAGACTGCCGTCTCGGGTATCAATAAAATAAAATTCATGCAGACTGGGAGTTTTTTTATATAATTCTATTTGCCAAACTAAATAATTTTGATCTTCATTATTTTTGTTAAAAAGCGATTTATTAAAAACATACAGGTTTGTTTTCAGCACTTCCGGATTATCTGTATCGAATTGATTTTGCCAAATTTCTTTCGCTTTTGTTACAGCAACTTCACTGGAAATTACAGGAGTAACATCTAAAGATGTATTAGATATAGCCCTGCCGTTGGCCGAAGCAACCGTCAGATTACCATTCAAATGGACAATCACCTCTCCACCAAAGACCGGCACGCCGGCATAGCGCTGATTATATCGGATGTGTTTCATGCCCAATGCATCCGTTGTCTCTTTCATTACGGATAAATCTGACACCGGATCATTAATCCCAAACAACGCGCCGTATTCTTTCAAAAATAACCCGGCCATACTTGTTCCACCCACTGCATTACTACTTGCACCAGTAAGCGGTATTCCATTACCCTGGCTTTTTATAAAAGATAAATTGCCAGTATTCTGATCGATAGTGTATTGCAGATTATCTCCCAACTTGTTTTGCAGATCAGTTAATGTTTCCTTCCCGTCCTCATTTTGTAATTGAGCAATATTAGAATCCTCAGTTTGATTTGATTCAGCATAAGCATTATGAAATACACCCACTAAATAAATTACTGATATCGTTAATGTCAGAAAAAACGTTATAATTTTTTTCATGATGTACTATTTAGTCAACATAAACAAAAACAACCAAATCATATTGTCGGGTTGATTGCAGAAATGGATAATAAATCCACATGTTTATTTATTTAGTCACATATTAATATTGATATCATACCATAAGATTGACTTTGTGTCAAATAGGAAAATTACACAAAAGAAAAAGACCCCGGTATCGCATCATCGGTGAGGATGATAGGGTCTTGCGGAAGCCAAGCGCTGGCTTCGTAGCGGTCCCGAAGGACTAATGAGCAGTGCTGTCGGACTGGCTGTCGAGGAACTTCTTGAGTGCTTCCGGATCAACGTTGTTCATCCGGTTGCTCTCGAGAAGTTGGTTACGCTCCTGCTGCGTATCGATCCGACCGCGTTCACGATCGGCGATTGCACGATGTTCATTCGCGCGTGCCTGCACCGGGTTCTCGTCGGAAATCGGGATGCCCGACAGGATCACCGATTCGCAAGCGATCACGCGTTCGCCAGTCTGGAGGTACTCGACTGTCACAGCGTCGCCGGATCGCATCACGAGTACGGCAGGATTGTCGTACGTGTAGATGGCCGTGAACACCTTGGCCACGCCATCAATCGTGAACGGAATGACCGGCTGCCCAGTCTGCTGGCTGATCGGCTGCCCGACCCGCCCCACCACGCCGGTGATTGTCAGCTGCGCGAGGTCTCCACCGCTCGGTGCAAGGGCATTACTGCCCGAACGCGCGAGCGCATTGCGGTATTCACGAAGCGCCTCTTCAAGCGTCGCTCCCTTCGCCGCAACCTCCTGGTTGGAGAGCGAGACGAGACTGACGCCCTTGAACTGTCCGTTGTACGCCATCGGAATGACATACGTCAGACGTCCATAGAGATTGTACGGAACGAGCTCGGTCGGTTCGTACCCATCGAAGTTGCTCCAGAGCGACTTCGCAGCCTGAGCCGAGACAGACTCGGTCACACCCTGGGCCTTCACGTATGTCGTGAGACCTGTGCGTGTGTCCGAAACCGTGTAGCCGGTGAGTGCCTCGTCGCCCGCGTTGGTTGAGGTGAGCCCAGTGAACCACTGACTGGTACCGTCGGGATCGGTGATCAGGAACCATCCTTCCGTTGGTTCCATCGACTTGTCGTTGTGTAGGAGGCAGTACCACCATCCCTCAAGCCGGTACTTCGCCCAGCGCTTGAGATTCTTGTCGATCACGTCGAGCGGAACACCGCGGTCGATCCACGAAGGGAGGTTCGCGATACCGTAGGGATTGGCATCGCCGGTCTGCAGATCAAGCGTGACGACTCCGGTCGTGATTTCGCCGGCGTAACCGACGGTTCTTTTCATGACTGAAACCGTATAGAACGGACGCCAGTTGTCGTCTACCTCGAACGTGAAATCCTTCAGGATCACGCTCATATACCCGTGTCCCCGCAGGTAGCGGTCAGCCCGGAACTCCCAGCAGGCGCTCTCCAGATACCGGATGACGATCGGCTGCCCGTTGCTATCCTGCTGAACAGCCTGACCTTCCGTGTACGGATCTTCCGCCGAAACGCGGATATAGCCGGGGACTTCCTTGGACTGACGCCACTTGAGCCAGCCCTGGAACTCCACCGGGAAGATCCACCACAGCTGTCCGGAGACGAACTGCTTCGTCGGGTCACCGATCTTGAAACGCGATCCTGCCACCACACCGCCGTCCATCTTGAACTCGGACAGCGCCTGGTTGGCCTTCACGCGCGCGATCGACTCGGACACAAGACAGATGTGTGCCGGATCCGCGGGCTGGATGACGTCAGCGATCTCGGTCACTTCCGCGACCGTACCGATCACCCTTGCCTTCTTCTCGGCATGCACCATGTCCGAAGATCCGAACACGCTCACGCCGAGCACCCACAGCATCGCAGCACAGCCCGAGCCGAAGCCAATGACACTCCGGCCGGAGAACTCGTTTCTGTACCCCCCTTTGGCGCTCCCGAGGCCGATGAAGACACCCGACAGGGCGAACCCGAAGATGAGCGCATCAGCGAACGGAGTCGGTCCGTACACGCCGACAGCGCCGCTCCAGAAAAGCCAGAACACGATGAGAGTGTACAGGACAGTGGCAAGGAAACCACCTGCCCAAGCGATTGTGGGACGGTGGTACTTCAGCACAGCGCCGAAAGCGATCGGCACCATGATGGAGACGACGCTTACGAGCAGTGCCTGAAGGAAATACGGCATGACACTCTCCCCTAGCTAAGGTACTGTCTACGCGCTTCGGAGTGAAACGCTGTAGACTGCTCACAGGTACTGTCACTGTGACAATACTGCAAACGTGTCATCATACAGCAAAACACTCATTTTGTCAACCCCGTTAGAGAATTTCTCTAACGGGGTCAAGACCCCAAGGCGAATTTCAATGCAAATAAAATAAGGCCCGCTGTCAAAAACAACAGCAAGGCCCGAGAACGAGCGATCCGCGCGCAGCTTATTAGGTCGGGGGCTCCGGACCGGAGAGATTGGTCCGAGGGTGCGAAACCTCAATGAAGGCCGGAAGCCCGCACAGACGGCCGCCAATGAGGCATCTAGCCGAGAAAGAGACCTTGAGGGATCTGATCGTGGCCGCCGTAGGTCTCCAGGAACTCATCAGAGAACTGTTGAACCCTTTCGAAATCGGAGGTCGTCGCAAGAGGCTTTTGACCATGATGGTCGGTTTGTGAAGGGGGTGTGGGCAGTCTGTCGCCCTGCTCTTTAGTCATCAGCTGACTCCTTCAGATCAGAAACCATTTATGCGCGAGACTACATATTACAAAAAATAAAAAAAGTGTCAAGACCCGACACTATTACTTCATATAAATACTTAAACGATGTTATTAGTTTAAACTATAGTATTATTCACCGCGGTTATTATTTCTTTGGCAACCTCTACCGCTCTCTCTGGATGATCACTATGTGACGTTTCAGCGCAAAGCATTACGGCAGATGCTCCATCTAAACACATATTAGTGATATCCAATATGTCAGAACGCATCGGAAGATAATTATCAAGTAAAGACTGCAAGACTTGTGTAGCAACAATTACGTACTTTCCGGCACTGCGTGCTTTGCTTACTAACATTTTTTGAGTAATCCCCAATTTTGCATAGGGCATAGTTAATGCTAAATCTCCCCTTGCCACCATAATCCCGTCCGCCAATTCCAATATTTCATCAATATTTTCCACTCCTGCTTGAGATTCAATTTTTGCGATTATTTTTGGCTGCCAATCAGGAGTTGTGTATTTAGACAATTTAGTTAATAATTCCTGGAGCATTTCCTTGGAACTAACAAAAGAAAAAGCGACCATTTCGGGTTGAGCCTCGGGAAGCCGAGGGATTATTTCATCGAGAAATGGGGTAATGTGATTAATCTCATCCATCATCTTTGGTATGGTCATAGAAGACCGAAAAATAAGCCTGCCGGAATTGTTGGTCCTTGCAACAAATTCATTGGTACTATTAATTTTAATCACCGTAAATGATAATTGCCCGTCCCCTAAATAAAATTCATCCCCCACAATCAAATATTTCCCTACGTTCTCATTTCTAATTGGAATAAATTCCAGAGGATCCGAAGAATTTTGTGCTTTTTTGAAAAGACACTGATAATCTTCTGGTAAATTAATTTTTTCTTGCGGGAATTCTCCCAAACGAATTTTGGCTTCCGGAAGATCGGCTAATAGTCTTACTGGTTTTCCGCTCTGATTAATCTGTTTACGGGCAGACCGCAGGCAATTTATAATTTCATCAGCACTGTTGTGTGAGCATTTCACCCTAAAACAATCCACACCCCTATCTATCATCCGCTGATTACGGTCATAATAATATGGTACCTTCCAGATTGTAGCTATTACATCCATAATATTTATGATTGTTAATTTCCTTTATGAGTAGAATTGCATTTATAATTTCTTAACTTCTTTTCGCACCCTAATGATTATTATTTAAATCTCCTTATACTTTCTCTTGAAAATCTTCTTCATGAGCTCAAACCAGAATACAACAACTATACCAAATATCAGAATCAAAACCACATTCTGCAAATTCATCCTGGACATATGAAACAGATCAGTCAACCAGGGAACTGAAAAAATCAATACTAACGAAGCAAGCGTGCCGGATATTACCAACCACATTATGCGATTGGAAGATTTGAAAATACTCAAGATACTTTCCGACCAGGACAGATTTACCGCAATCATAATCAAGTTACCTACAACCAGGCTGATAAATGTCAGCGTCCTAGCCTCAAGTTCTCCTCTGCCAATGTTTAAAGTAATTAAATAAATCGCAAATGTAATCATCAATACACTCAACCCTTGAATTAGACTAAAAAATAGTGCCTTACGATTAAATAATGGCTCTTTCAAATTCCGAGGGTGGCGCTTCATAACATCTTTTTCCGCCTGGTCCGCTTCAAAAACAATCGTGCAGGCAGGATCAATAATCAATTCCAAGAAAGTAATATGAATCGGTAGGAGAATAACCGGCATGCCAAACAGAACTGGTAAAAATGCCAGTCCGGCGATCGGCACATGTACCGCGAAGATATACGATATGGCCTCTTTTAGATTTTTGAAAATAATCCTCCCCCGCTTTACCGCCTGGATGATTGAAGTAAAATCATCATCCAGTAAAACAAGTGAAGCGGCTTCACGTGCAACATCTGTTCCCCTTTTACCCATAGCGATACCGACATTTGCCGACTTCAGAGCAGGGGCATCATTTACCCCGTCGCCGGTCATCGCCACAATTTCACCATGTGCCTTCAAGGCATTGACTATCGCCAGCTTCTGTTCCGGTACAACCCGGCTAAAAACATTTACCGAATCAATTTTAATTTTCAATTCTTCCGCGCTCATCGCTTCCAGCTGTGGACCGGTGATAAAATTATCCGGATCTTTCAACCCGATCTGCCGGGCAATAAAACTGGCAGTTCCCGGATAGTCACCGGTAATCATAATTACACGAATACCTGCGCTGTATGCTTCCTGCAATGCGCCCGGTACCTGCGTACGGATTGGATCTAAGAATCCGAGCAGTCCCACGAATTCAAATTTGAAATCATGTTGTGATTGAGGCAGATTTGTTTTTTCAAAAGTCGCCTTCGCCACTCCGAGAAGCCGAAGACCGCGATTGGCCAAAACATTAATTTTTTCCTCAAGCTCTTTGAATTCTTCCGTCGTAAAATGACACAGATCAGCGATTGTTTCCGGAGCGCCCTTGGCGGCGACAGTGTATTCCTTCATATCTTTGGATTCCCAAACGTGCGCAATGGAAAGCAGTTCTTTAGTAAATGGGTATTCCTTATTCAATTGCCATGCTTTATGGATATGCTCGGTATTTTCAAGAAGACCCACAGTTACTTTTTTAATTTCCTGTTCTATCGGATCAAATGGGTCTTCCTGACTGGCCAGCATGGCATATTCTAAAAGTGAGTGGAATTTTTCCGGCAATGATTTTTTTTCAGCGACGTCATAGTATTCACCATCAACATAAATAGTATTTAAAGACATTCTGTTCTGTGTGATTGTTCCGGTTTTGTCGACACATAAAACAGTAGCGGCTCCCAAAGTCTCAATCGCCGGCATGCGCCTGGTCAAAACATTTCTCTTTGATATCCGCCATGCTCCTAGGGCTAAAAATATTAACAGAACAATCGGAAACTCTTCCGGCAGTATTCCCATGGCTAAAGTCAGACCGGACAGTAAACCGGCAATCCATTCCCCTCTTGCCAGCCCGTAGATCAGAAATATTAAAACACAAAGCAACAAACCGATACTGCCGATATAACGCACCAGCCGGGCGGTTTCTTTCTGCAGTAGGGTATCCTCTTCTTTTATGGAATCCAGCGCCTTGCCGATTTTCCCCATTTCCGTATCCGCGCCGATTGCTTCAACTCTGGCTGTTGCTTTACCTTGAACAACCAGCGTGCCTGAATAAACGTAGGGCAGATTATCCCCACCGGGTCTTTTCGGCAGATCCTGCCCTTCATATTGCGTTTTCTTTACCGAAAGCGATTCACCGGTTAATAATGATTCATCTACCTGCAGATTAACGCTGGAAAGAATTACTGCATCCGCCGGCACCCTGTCTCCTTCGGCCAAAACCATAATATCTTCTTTTACCACATCTCTGCCGGGAATCCTGATTTGTTTTCCCTCACGAATCACCAATGCACGAGGACTGGATAAATTTTTTAAAGCGTCTAGCGCTCTTTCTGTTTTGCGTTTTTGAAACAGTGTGATGCCGACTACTCCCACCACCGCGAACATTAAAACAAAGGCGTCTTTTTGCTCGCCTAAGAAGAGGTAGATAACACTGATGGAAATCAAAAGAGCCAGCATCGGCTCTTTGATAACTTCAAAAAGGATTTGAAATATATTATGTTTCTTCTGGGAATTCAGCTCATTGTAACCGTACTTTGTCTGCTTCTCCAACACGGCTTCGGCTGACAATCCCGAAATCTTTTCAATTTGTTCCTGATTGATTGTAATCATATATTTTATACAGCACGATCCTCGCAGATTTCCCTGAAATCACAAGTCGCACATTTATAAATGGTCGGTGCCGGAGTAAAATCCCCTTTTTCAATTTCTTTGATCGATTCGATAATCTTTACTTTCAGATCTTCAATGTCTTTTACCGATGCCGTAAATGAATATTTAACATTACCGTCCAAAAAATATAAACTAAGTTCTGCAGGCTTCATTTTAAAGACCTCCTGCATAGCTATATGATAAATCATCAGCTGTTCATGGTCAATTTCCGTTTTACGCGCCGGCTTCTTGCCTGTTTTATAATCGATAATCTCCACGGATTCCTTATCCAAAGAATCAACCCGGTCAATAAACCCCCGGAATGAATAATCACCGATTTTCAGATTGAAACCCTTTTCCAGAAATACAGGAGCCTTGATTATTTTATTGGTCTTGAAATATTCCTCCAGCATCAGCTTTCCTGCTTTTTTTCTTTCCTGCATATGCTGGCGGGAGTCATACCAGTCATCAATCCAGTTTTCCTCGTACAACTTCATCAGCTGCGCTTTGGTGGGTTTATGCCCCTGCTGTGCTAAAGCATAAAACGCTTTTAATGTATTATGCACCGAGGTACCGAAGCTGTAGGTGTGACGCCCGGTCAAAACCGGAACTTTCCAAATAAACATATATTTATACTGCTTCGGGCATTTTTCGTAGGCCTTGAGTTGAGAGTAGCTGAATGTTTTTGGCAGCGGATATTTAATTTTTTCAACTTTCAAATTTTTCTTCCTGACAATATCAAATCCCAGATTCAGCTGTTCAGATTTTTCCGATCTTTCCCCTTTTACCATATCAATCTCAAATAAAAACCGTGATGGTTTTTTGGCAGTCTTTCCGCCCACGTCTTTGGCGGAACTGAAGAAAAGGCCTTTCCGCGCCCGCGTGCAGGCAACATAAAAAAGCCGGCGCTCTTCCTGCAAGTGAATATCCCCTTCCGGAATAATTTCCTTAATCAGTTTACCGGGAACTTCAATCTGCTCACGGCGCTCAATGCTGGGAAAACGCTTATCCACCAGATTGGCGATAAATACATAAGAGAACTCCAAACCTTTCGCTCCGTGTACTGTCATTATCTTTATACTTTCCGGCCCCTCTTCCATCTGCGCGGGCGCGGGATCGTTACCGACATCAATAACCAATTCCAGTTCTTCCATGAATTTTTTCACTGACTTGTCTTCGTTATTGCGCTCAAAGTCCTGGACTTTACGAAAAAACTTGCTGATATTCTGAATTTTAATGTGATACCCCTCAGCATCTTTAGTGCTCATTTTATTCAAATAACCGATTGCCTTAAGAAATTCAAAACAGATTTGCCCGACCGATTTTTCCTTGGCGAGTGCTGTCTGTTTTTTTATCAGATCCAAAATATAGTTTAAGGATTTTCTGGTATCCTGGCTAATCCCGCCGACTTCCTGATGACTTTCTATCACTTCATAAAGCGAGATGCGTTTCTTCTTTGCTTCATTGGAAAGATTGATCAAATCTGATGTTTTTATTTTAAACAGATCTATTGATAAAACACGGAATAGCGACGGGCTTTCATGATAGTTATCCAGCATCTTGAGCCAGGCGATGATATCCAGAATTTCGGGCTGCTGGTAAAGACCGCGGGCGGCTACGTATTGGTAGGGAATTTCCTGGTTGGTAAAAACATTTACAAAAATATCCGCCTGGCTGTTCGCGCGTACTAGTATTGCAAAATCATTCCAGGTCAGTTTCGGATCGCTTTTTTTAATCTTTTCAATTTCCCGCAAAATATTGAACACTTCATCTTCTTGAGTATCTGATTCAATATGTTTGATAATTCCTTCACCATCAATTTTTGAAACCAGTTTTTTACTCACTTTTTTTATCTTCGGATTTTTCTTCTGCACGGCATCCTGTTTCAGCTGATATTCCAGGCGGTTCGGATTATTCTTCTGGATAAATTCATAAGACAAGTCCAAAATATTTTGCCGGGAACGGTAGTTATTAATTAATACAACTTCTTTTGATTTCGGATAATCTTTTTTAAATTCCAAAATATTACTCATGGATGCCCCGCGGAAACGATAGATCGCCTGGTCATCATCACCCACAACCGTTATGTTGTTTTTAGGAGATGCCAATATCTTGATCAATTCATATTGAGCATAGTTAGTATCCTGGAATTCATCTACCAATATGTATTTGAACTTCTTCCTGAATTGCTCCAATACTTTTTTTCTTTTTTTAAATAGCTCAAGAGTTTGTATGATTAGATCGCCAAAATCCAGATATCCGTTTTTTTGCAACAGCAACTGGTACTGCTGATAAGCTTTTGCCACTTCCAATATCTTTTCCGCATCTTCCTTCTCATCCGGTTTCAGGTTTTTTCGGCTGTTTAATTTCCGTGCGTAAGCCAGATATTCTTTTGCCGAAACATGTTCGTCTTTTACGCGGGAGAAATGCTGGATCAGCGCATAAATAAATCTGGTAGGGTTGCCGAGCGGTTTGTAATATTTCAGTTCAAATTCATCCAGATGCTTTTTTAGGAGCATCCATTGATCGATACTTGAAAGCAGTTTGAATCCGGAATCAAGTCCAACTTCCAGTGCATAATCCCGCAAGACGCGTTCGCCGAAAGCATGAAATGTTGAGACCCATAAATCTACATAGCCATAAGGCAGTAGCTGATCGACGCGTTCCACCATTTCACCCGACGCTTTATCGGTAAAGGTCAGTGCCAGTATTTCATCCGCCTGGGCTTTTTTCTGATCAATCAACCAGGCAATTCTCTGGGTTATAACAGTAGTCTTTCCGGTACCGGCACCAGCCACAATCAACAAAGGTCCGTTTCCATGTATCACGGCTGTTCTCTGTTCGGCGTTCAATGATTTTAGTAATTCCATATGATTATTGTATCACAAATCCACAGCAAAATCAGCATCGACCATGCCACTTCCATTGACAAAAGTATTATGCTATGCTACCCTTGACAGTTCTTTACCGCAGTAAAGTGCGGAAAAGAACATGAAGTAGCACCTTTCACCCTCAAACCTCCTAAGGTGGTGAGAACAATGACTAGCGTCATGAAACACACCATGGAAGCGCGGGGCAATGTTCTCGTGATCACGCTCGAAGGGGAATTCCACAAGGATGCTCCCGACTACTTCGAAGGTATCGAGAACCGTGAACCGCTCCTCCAGCCATGGACCTTCCGCCAGTTCGAGCGGATCGTCTTTGACCTCTCCAAGGTCAGAACGATGTCCTCGAACGGCATCGGCATCCTGATCATCGTCCGCAGGATGGCGATCAAATTTGGCCACAACGGGCCTATCCCGATCATCATCGCGGGCTCCAACAAGAGCGTCGAAAAGGTACTGGTGAACACGCAGATCGCATCGATGTTCGAGCTTTTCGACACCGTGGAGCAAGCCCTGGGGGTTTCGCAGTAATGAGTAAGCACCTCTTGTTCTTTAGGAGTCATACGGAAACTAATCACTTCCCACGGCTCCTCGTTTTATTTATGATAAAAATTTGTTATACTTACCGGTACTATGAAAAAAGAACCCGGGATTATTATAGTCAAAGTCGGGACAAATATCCTGACAGCCAACGGTGATAAACTTAATCGCAGTCTTATTCGTAATCTAGTGAAACAGTTGGTTGAGCTACACAATATGGGGTATAAGTCAGTGCTTGTTACCTCTGGTGCGGTAGCTGCCGGAAAAGAAATCACCAAGCTTTCAGATAATATGGAAAGTATTACCCAGCGTCAGATTTATGCCGCCGTCGGTCAAGCGCGTCTGATGCATGAATACGAAAAACTTTTTCAAAAACTGGGGGTGGTTGTCGGACAAGCATTATTGACAAGAGAAGACTTTGCGGACAGAACACGCTATGATAATGCACTGCGCGCGCTATATGGCATGATTAATAATAATATTGTACCGATAATTAATGAAAACGATGTGGTGACGGTTGAGGAACTTTCCTTCGGTGACAATGACGTATTAGCTGCCGCTACTGCAATTGCTCTGAATGCTGACAAACTTCTGCTCTTAACCAATCAGGAGGGTGTTATGACAGCAAATCCAGAAAAGAATAAAAGAGATGCAAAATTAATCCGGAATATAAAGGATGTCAACGAAATTTTTTCTGCTATTTCCGATAACTCCAGTTCCACCCACGGCATCGGTGGTATGCATTCCAAAGTTAATGCCGCGCAATTATCCGCCAATGCCGGAATTCCAACATGGATTGCAAACGGACTGCATCCGGAAAATATTACCGCAATCATCAATGGGAAAAAGATTGGAACGAATCTAATAGCAAAGGTGAGCAAACTTTCCGAAAAAGAACGCTGGATCCTATGCGCCAAAAACGCTTCTGCCGGCATTATTATAGATGACGGAGCGGCACAGGCATTACTAAAGAAAAAAAGTCTTCTAATGGTCGGGGTTAAAAAGATTCGTGGGTGCTTTGATAAGAAAGAAATTGTTGAGGTTGTGGACCGCCGTGAAAATATTGTTGGCTATGGAATAACAAATTATTCATCTGATGAATTAACCAAAGCGTTAGACCGTCCACATTCATTAAAAAAAGAAGTAATCCATATCAATAACCTGCATATAGCATGAAAAAATATACAATCACAATAATCGGCTGCGGAAATATGGGTACTGTCATCATGGAACGTCTGATTAGTACTGGATATGCGACTAAAAGAACAATAACTGCCTGCGACAATAATCCGGAAAGATTGAAAGAGATAAAACACTCGGGAATTAAAGTTGAATCCGACCTGGGCAATGCTATCGCAAAATCAGAAATTATTTTCCTAGCCATTAAACCACAGCAGTATAAATCATTAACCGGACAGTTGGCTGGAAAATTTAAAGATAACCAACTGGTTATTTCAATAATGGCAGGAGTAACATATAATTCCTTAGCCCGACATTTAGCATATACAAACATCGTCCGCACAATGCCAAATCTAGCAGCAAAGGTGGGAAGTAGTATAACTGCATGGTACGCACCGGAAAAATGCGCTAAAAATAATATAAACACAATCAAGAATTTGTTATCTGTTATTGGTACATCTATGCAAGTTAAGAATGAATCCATGCTGGATAAAGTTACAGCAATCAGCGGAAGCGGTCCTGCGTACTTTTTTTACACTGCGGAATTACTAGAACAGCAGGCGCGGAAATTTGGGTTCACAAAGAATGAGGCAGCACAATTAGTAAATAAAACTCTCTATGGGGCTGCGCGACTTTTGGAAAACGACTCCCGGTCATTAAAGGAACTACGAAAAGCAGTAACATCAAAAAAAGGCATTACCGAAGCGGCAATCAATAAATTAGGTCCCGGGTTTGTGAAGATCTGGAAAGAAGCAATCAACGCCGCCCATCAAAAAGCAAAAGTAATTTCAAAAAAATATGAATAAGCCAATTCAAAAAATCGGGAAAAGGGCGCGGGTAGCCTCGCGGGAATTTTCACAGGCATCTAATAGCAGAAAGAATGCAGTGTTAAAAACGCTAGCTGGTTTAATACAGAAAAATGAATCAGCAATTATTAGAGCAAACCGCGAGGACATACAAAGACAAGGTGAGAATCATCCTCTTTCAGACCGCCTAATGCTGAATCCGAAACGCTTAAAGTTCATCAGAAAAAGCCTGCTAGCTGTTATCCAATTACCCGACCCCGTTGGAGAAATAACCGAAAATTTCAAACAACCAAACGGACTGCATATTTTAAGAGTACGAGTTCCAATCGGCGTCATGGGTGTAATTTACGAATCAAGACCGAATGTAACAGTTGAAATATCGAGTTTAGCACTCAAGGCAGGAAATGCCGTAATCCTCAAAGGCGGTAAGGAAGCGAATTCTACCAACAAAATATTTGTATCATTAATTCAGCGTGCTTTGGAAAAAAACGGTTTTTCAAAATTCACCGTTCAGTTTTTGGACGCTCCAAAAAAATCCATGATAGTCCAACTGCTCCGCCTGAATGAATATATTGACGTGTTGATACCTAGAGGTAGCAGAAGATTGATTGACTTTGTACGTGCAAATGCCAGCGTGCCAGTAATAGAAACCGGCGCGGGGGTTTGCCATACATATGTGGAAAAAACAGCCGATATCATTAAGTCGGCAATAATTATCGAAAACGCCAAAACCCAGCGTCCGACAGTTTGCAATGCCCTGGACACGCTCGTTCTGGATCATGCGATTGCCCCGAAATTATTACCACAAACTGCCGTTCGACTGAAAAAACATCAGGTATTAATTAAAGCCGATCCGGCCAGTTATAGAATTTTGCAATCATGCTATCCAAAGGAGTTGTTGCAAAAGGCAAAGAAGAACGATTTCGGCAAAGAATTTCTTGGTTTACAAATGTCAGTGAAAACTATAAAAAACTTTACTGAGGCGATCAGCTTTATTCAAGAACACACATCGGGGCATTCAGAAGCAGTTTTAACGAAAGACAAAAGAGTGGGAAAGAAATTCCTTGAAATGATAGATGCTGCTGCTGTTTATGTAAACACTTCAACTCGTTTTACTGACGGTTTTCAGTTCGGATTAGGGGCGGAGGTTGGTATCTCCACACAAAAACTACATGCCCGCGGACCAATCGGTTTGAAAGAATTGACCAGTATTAAATGGATAGTCAATAGTAACTGGAAAATTAGAAACTAGAAAAACGGTATCCCTATAATAATTTAACAAAGCAAAAGCGCCCACAGCGGGCGCTTTTAGAAAAATAATAAATTAAACAATTACTTGCTTACGACAAGTATCAAATATGAGTTTAGTTATTTAGCAGTCAATATGTTGAATAATCGGGTTTCCATATCTACTGTGCCGGATAAGACATGCAGATAAGGATATAATTCCGGTACTCTAGTCTTTATTACATTCAACGCAAATTCTTCCAGATAGCTGGCTTTCAGTTCAGCGAGAATCGGTTCCGGACCGGTTGGTAGGCGATAAACTCCTGTCGTCATCAATAGTGCTCCTTCTTCCGCCGGAATTAAACCTTTATTGATATTATCAAGTATAATTGTGGCCGCGGTTGCGATCGGAGTTGCCACATCATAGGAAAAAGGCCCAATGATCAAAGCGCGGTTCTGCCAGTGCAACCAGTCAAATCCCCTGCCCACCGCAATAATCTGTTCGTTGTGCATTGTTTGCTGGTCCGGTCTCGGATTGGCACGTAGATGAAGTATATGTTTAATATTACCGGCAACCAAAGCAAACAAATCATCAATCACCTGCGAATGCATGTCCGGATATAGCAGACGAACTTTTTCTTTCAGTATATCAGCCGCTGTTTCTAACTCATTTATCATGTTAAGCGAGCTGCCGTTAACTCCATGTAAAACCATTGCATCTTCATCCGTTTCAATGCCGACCATAATCGGATAAACAACCTGGTGATCTTTACCAAATGCTTTTTCAATATTGGCAACCAAGCCACTGGCATCCGTCTTAGCTTTTTCCACATCATAATTGTGGCCTTTGCACCCTTTATGGATATCACTTTTGGACCAATGGTAAGTAATGAATGGCAGACACCGTCTGCCGTTCTGCACAGCGTACATTACCCACTGCAGGAAAATGTCAGCCAGATAACCCCAACCTAGTTCAAATGAACCAGCTAAATTACGTAGCGGCTGAATGATTCCCACCGGAGTTTCAGTAATTACCGGCCCATGCAAACGTCCATCCATGCATTTAAACCATAATATTTCCGTCGGATGTTGGGCACGATAATATTTCCGGGCTAAATAAGCATCCGGACCGCGGAAGATTGCGCTTTGCTCGAGATTGCGCTCAATAACTTCCTGCACGAGCGGACTGGCATTTTTTTTATTATCTTTTTCCGGTTGTGAATTTGATTTCATTTTTTTGATTATTATCTTCTGTTTATGCAGTGTTAATTTCCTGACGTTGGTGGCACATCTCGTCTTCTGCGCCTGCGCCTGACAACTTTCAGTCTGGCAAATTCTTTTTCAATCTTGGCGGTTAAAGCGGCAAATTCCTTATCATCAGTCCTTTTAACGTTGACCAATTCCTGCGCCTGAATTTTCGCAGCTTCGGCACGAGCTTCGTCAATCTCATCTGCATGTTCCGCAGTGTCAGCCAGCACTACAATTTTATCCGGCCTCACTTCAATAAAACCACCGGAGACCGCCAGATATGTTTCTTCCCCATTTTTCTTTATTCTTACCTCTCCCGGACTAAGCAAAGAAACCAGCGGAATATGGTTCGGCAGAATACCAATCTCCCCCTTGGGAGTAGGTAAAATAACTTCATCCACCTGGTCGGAATAAACCTTACCCTCGGGAGTGGTTATTTCAAATTGTAGTTTGTTTGCCATAATTATTATTGTTTTTTAATATCGTCAATACTGCCTTTCATATAGAATTCCTGCTCCGGTACAGTGTCGAATTCACCGTCTAGAATCGCTTTGAAACCACGAATCGTGTCTTTGAGCGTAACATATTTTCCTTCAGTTCCGGTAAATGTTTCCGCTACGAAGAAAGGCTGTGACAGATACTTCTGAACTTTTCTGGCGCGGGTAACGATAATTTTGTCTTCGTCCGACAGTTCTTCCATCCCCAAAATCGCGATTATATCCTGCAAATCTTTATACCTTTGTAAAATCTTCTGTACTCCGCGAGCGACATCATAGTGCTCCTGTCCCACAATTCTCGGATCAAGGATTGTCGAAGCGGAATCGAGTGGATCAACCGCCGGATAAATAGCCAGTTCGGAAAGCGCGCGGGATAATACTACAGTGGAATCCAAATGGGCAAACGTTGTGGCCGGTGCCGGATCAGTCAAATCGTCAGCGGGAACATACACAGCCTGCATGGAAGTAATCGATCCGTTCTTTGTGGAGGTAATGCGTTCCTGTAATTCACCCATATCTGTCGCTAATGTCGGCTGGTAACCTACAGCAGAAGGTATGCGTCCGAGTAATGCGGATACTTCTGAACCGGCTTGAGTGAATCGGAAAATATTATCTACAAATAGCAATACATCCTGTTTTTCTTCATCACGGAAATATTCAGCCATTGCTAGCGCGGATAGTGCGACTCTGGCACGGGCTCCTGGTGGCTCATTCATCTGACCGAAAACCAATGCTGTTTTTTCCAGCACGCCAGAATCTTTCATTTCATGGTAAAGATCGTTACCCTCTCTGGTTCGCTCACCAACTCCGGCAAAAACAGAAAATCCGCCGTGCTCCTGGGCAATGTTTCTGATCAACTCCTGAATAACCACCGTTTTACCAACTCCGGCTCCGCCTAACAGACCGACTTTTCCACCTTTTAAAATCGGGCAGATTAAGTCGATAACTTTGATTCCGGTTTCCAGAATCTCATACTGCGTAGTCTGATCTTCAAACTTTGGCGCCGGTCTGTGGATCGGATATCTTTTTGCCGTCTTAACCGGTTCTTTATCATCCAGGGGTTCGCCGAGTAGACTGAACATTCTACCTAATGTTTCTTTTCCAACCGGAACTGTTATTGGCCCGCCAGTATTGATAACTTCCATGTTTCTACTCAGACCGTCAGTAGAGTCCATGGAAACAGTCCGGACTACGTTACCTTCTAACTGCTGTTGAACCTCCAGTACAATCTTATGCTTTTTTCCATTTTCCTCTTTATACACTTCCAGAGCGGTATAAATAAGTGGCAGGTCTTTGTCGAATTTCACATCAACAACCGGACCGATAATTTGTGATATTTTTCCTGTAGTTTGTGACATACTTTTT